>CAUORV010000174.1:0-2504 GCA_963507085.1 uncultured Atopobium sp. | reverse complement strand
CTCTATAACGATCCTCAAAAGTTTGATGAGTGCATGGCGGAATACCAGGCACTTTCTAAGAAGATTCCTGCGCTTGAGGCTGAATGGTTGGAGCTTTCAGAAAAAATGGAAGCAGACATTGATGAGTAGGTAGTTTTGCCAATCTTGGGTAAAATTGTCTTGTACCTAATGTCGTGGACCACCTGTTTTGTATCCAACGCCTTGTATTTGAGGCTTACGTCTGTTCGTGTCCGTCTGTAGTGTCTTTGCAGATGTTGAGATAAGGATTGTTGTGCCAACTGCTTTAACATCAGTTCCATCGCTTTTGACAACGCTTGCTGAATTTGCACTGGTAATCTTTGCCATTGTGGTTCACGAGGTTGCGCACGGCTTTGTGGCATACAAGTGCGGAGACCCTACCGCCAAAATGTCTGGCCGTTTGACGCTCAATCCACTGGCACACATTGACTTGTTCGGTACGGTTCTTTTGCCGTTTATGTTGGTACTGATGGGTGGTCCTAGCTTTGGTTACGCAAAGCCCGTTCCCTATAACCCCAACTACCTCAAAGATCGTCGTCGTGACGAGATTCTTGTAGCACTCGCAGGCCCAGCGTCTAACATTTTGCAGGCGTTTCTCGGCGCACTCTTATTGCGTTTGCTCAACGCATTAGCAGTTGCATTTGGTGCGGCATATAATCCGCTGGTAATGTACTATGTTTCTTCGCTGGTAATCTTCTATATCCAGATCAACGTAAGCTTGGCTGTCTTTAACATGCTGCCTATTCCGCCTTTGGACGGCTCTAAGCTGCTGCTCTATTTTCTTGGCGAGAAAAACCGTCAAAAGTTCTATGCCATCGAGCCTTATTGCATGATTGCTGTGGTGGGACTCATGTTCTTTGCGCCTGGCTTTTTCTCGTCCATTATCGGGGGCATTTCTAACGTCATTTTGAGTCTGCTTGCGAGAATCATCTAATGTCGTACAAAGTAAACACTGCAACATATTCGGGCCCATTTGACCTGCTACTTCAGTTGGTGAGTAGACAAAAGGTGGCCATTGGATCCATTTCTATCTCTGAGGTTGCTGATCAGTACCTGGCAGAAGTTGACGCCATGGAGGAGCTTGATCTGGACGTTGCTAGTGACTTTGTCCTTGTTGCGTCAACGCTTCTGGACATGAAGGCTCATGCTCTGGTACCTCAGGACGTTTCGCTCAAAAGCTCATATGATGAAGATGAGTATGATGACGAGCTTGACGGCCTTTCTCCTGATGAGGCGCGAGAAGTTCTTATTGCTCGCCTTATTGCCTATAAGCAGTTCAGAAATGCGGGCGCTGCGTTAGGTAGTCGTATGGAGGCAGAATCGTACATGTTCCCACGCTCAGTGGGCCCAGATCCTGATTTCTTGAATCTTATGCCAGACTATCTTGAGGGCATTACCCTTAGAAGCCTTGCCGTCATCTGTGCGGACATTGACTCAAAACGTGAGACATTCTTGCTTGAAGCAGAACATGTGGCACCAAAAAGGCTCCCAGTGGCTCTGACGGTAGCTTCTGTGGACCGACTCACGCGCTCTAAGGGCAAGGTAACGTTCTCTGAGCTCTTAGACGGTCAAGATACGCCTGAGATTGTGGTTGCAAACTTTTTGGCAGTACTTGAGCTATTTAAGCGCGGTCTTGTTCGTGTTCAGCAGGATGTTATCTTTGGCGAGATTGAGATTGAGCATATAGAGGGCGCAGATTCATACCAGCTTGATGAGTCAGTTCTTTTGGAACTAGAAGAACTATCTGGTGATGAGCCAGACCTTGAAGGATTTAACTTGTCTCAAAATGCGCTCCAAGACGTCCAGCAGACGCTTTTATCGTTAACTCAAACGCCCGATGAAGCACAGAAAGAGGCGGAATAACTTATGGCAGAAGAGCTTACCTATTTAGATTCCGAGTCGCTCAAAGGCGCACTAGAATCACTGCTTTTGGTTGCAACAGATGCAATCACCACGGCCGACTTTTCCAAGGTCACCAATGCAGCTCCTGCCGAGGTTGCCCAAGCGCTCAAAGAGCTTGCAGAGGAGTACACGCGCTGCAACAGGGGATTTCAGCTCAGGGAGGTAGCCGGCGGTTGGCGTCTCTTTACGCACCCAGCTCACCATCAGCTGGTCAGCGATTTTGTGCTCTCCTGGGATACGCGTCGCCTTTCTCAGGCAGCGCTTGAGACGCTGGCGGTTATTGCTTATCACCAGCCCGTTACTCGTGAAGGCGTCCGTGCTATCCGCGGCGTTAACTCTGATGGTGTCATCTCTTCACTTCGCGAGAAAAACCTTGTACGTGAAGTGGGCAAAGAGGCAGATAGGGGACAAGCCATTCTCTATGGCACAACAGCCCTTTTCTTAGAGCGCTTTGGTCTCAAGTCTTTGCGAGAGCTGCCGCCGCTGGAAGATTTTGCCCCTGATGAGGAGTCCAAGCAGTTTATTCGCGAGAGACTCTCTGGCAGAAGCTTCACTTCAACGCTTGAAGAAGCCGCAGAAGACAT
>CAUORV010000173.1:0-2541 GCA_963507085.1 uncultured Atopobium sp. | reverse complement strand
AGAAGAGATTTCTAAGACTCCTGGTGCATACTCCGTTACGTATTACTATTACTTCAACGGTAATGCTGCAGCTGCAGGTAATGACTATGAGGCGGCAAAGACAGTTACCCTAACTGTTAAGTCTGATACTCCAGCTCCAACACCAACGCCAGCTCCAGAAGAGCCTTCCAATCCTGCTTCTCCAGTAAAAGAGAAGAAGGCAAAGAAGAAGAAAGCGCAGCTTCCAAATACGGGTGAAGAGCTTCTGGTAATGCCTCTTATGGTTATGGGTGTATCTGCTTTGACAGCCGCTGGACTTATGAAGCGTAAGCACTAAGACAGAGCGTTCTTCTCGTTACATGAATTTGTATTGGCAGGTATCTCTTTGGTACCTGCCAATATTTTTATAGACAAAATGGACAACTGTCCAAAAATGCTTAGTCAATTTTTATGTTTCAATATAGGTAATTCCTATATGGTTAGACAAAAAGTGCAGGTAAATAGATTTTGCTGTTATCGTCGCAATTTAATGTTTCATGTCTATTTCATCCTAGGTATATATAGGTAAATGCTGATAATTGTTATGTATAGTTATCTAACCCCAGCAGGGTTGTCTTATAAATCGTTTTAATAAGAAAGAAGGGTTAACATGCTGGAGAACTCACTAAGCCGTCGTAATTTTTTGAAGGCATCAGGTATGGTAGCGGCTGGTGGTGGCGCATCTATGATGTTGGCTGGCTGCAATCCTTCCTCCACTGATACTCCTCAGGCATCTGATAAGAAGAAGATTCTTCGCTATGGTTCTGCAAACTCTAAGCAGGGCCTTGATATGCAGCGTGCAAACAACTCCCAGTCCGCATGCGTTGCAGACTCTGTTTGTGAGTCCCTGCTTCGTTGGACTGAGGATAACGAGCTTGTTACCTGCCTGCTTAAAGAGATTCCAACTTTTGAGTCTGATGGTGTCACCCTTAAGTGCGAGCTCAAAGAGGGTATTAAGTTCCACGATGGTACTACTTTGACCGCAAAGGACGTTAAGTACACCTTTGAGCGTATGTTTAAGCCAGAGACCAAGGCTCTCTCAACCAGCTTCTTTGACAAGATCAAGGGCGCTCCAGAGATGCTTGCTGGTAAGGCCACTGAGCTTGAGGGCCTGACTGTTCAGGACGACACTCACTTTACCTTTACGCTTTCTGAGCCTTACATTGTCTTTGTAAGCGTTCTTGGTATTTCCTATGCTTGCATCTTCCCAGAGAAGGCTTGTGAGGCTGCTGGTGCTGATTGGGGTACTGGTACTAACCTCATTGGTACTGGTAAGTACAAGATTAAGAGCAACGATGACACTACTGAGGTAGTTCTTGAGCGCTTTGATGACTACCATGATGGCAAGCCAGCTCTGGATGAGATTCGTATTCACTACTACGACGATTCCAACACTCAGCTGCTTGCATTCAAGAACAACGATATTGACTTCTGCGATCTTCCATCTTCTCTGTATCAGCAGTATTCAAGCGATGCTGACGTCAAGGACCTTATTACTGCATATCAGACCCTTGGTGTTAACTTCATCAACCTCAACCTCAAAGAGGGCTTTGAGCTTACCGATCCTAAGGTTCGTCAGGCACTCTCCTTGGCGATCAACCGTCAGGAGCTTGTCGACAACATTGCTTCTGGTAACGGTACTGTTGCAAGCGGTTGGCTTGCACCAGCAACCCCTGGTTACGACAAGAGCGCACCTGCTTTTGCGTACGATCCAGAGAAGGCTAAGTCTCTTCTCTCTGAGGCTGGTGTTTCTGGTCTTAAGCTTTCTGCAAAGGTTAGAAAGTCTTACGAGAAACTCCTTGTTGCTGTCCAGGAGTACTGGAGCAAGATTGGCGTTACCCTTGATGTCCAGGTAGAGGACAACGCAGTTTGGAACACTGACTGGGCTGCTGGTAACCTTCAGATTACTACCCTTGGTTGGTATCCACTGTTTGCTGATGGCGATCAGCACCTCTACACCTACTTCTACAGCACCAACGCTGCAAAGAAGTCTTCCTTCTACAACAACCCAGAGTTTGACAAGCTTCTTGTTGAGGGTCGCTCTGAGTCTAACAAGGACAAGAGAACAGAGGATTACAAGGACGCAGATAACCTGCTCACACGTACAGACTTCGCAACACTTCCTCTGTACTGGCCAAAGAACTCCTTTGTCGCTAAAAAGTACGTCAAGAACGCTAAGGTTGGAAACTTGATTTATCACTTCTTTGATATTGATATTGATACATCAAATTCCGATTACACCGTTCCAGAGGACTAAGTAGCAAACTTGCTATAAACTTTAAAGCGGCATCTAAGATTCTTGGATGCCGCTTCATTTTCTTGAGGGGAGAGGAGCTCAGGAGTGAGATCGTTTCTAATCAAACGAATCCTTCAAGCAGTGAGCGTTGTAGTTTGCATTTCTGCTTTAACGTTTTTTGTCTTGAACATTGTCCCAGGTGACCCAGTACGAGTCATGATGGGCGATATGGCTGATGAAGCTACGGTTCAGCAGGTCCGTCATACCATGGGTCTTGATAAGCCAAT
>CAUORV010000172.1:0-2577 GCA_963507085.1 uncultured Atopobium sp. | reverse complement strand
GTCATGACCGCCTGATCTTTACAGAGGTCAATAAATGATTTGAGTGTCTGAGGAGTGAGCTTTAATCCTGCCTCATGAAGCTCCTGTGCAGAAGAAACAATCTTGCTCATTACCTTAAGCGACTCTTGGTTTTGAAGAAGTAACTCTTTAGACTGAGCAACCTCTGACTGCTCATCAGATGTTTCTGCAGAAAGATATTCGATTATGCGCTGAGCTGCAGAACCAATTCTGCCCAGCTCAAGACTCTTGATGGTCTCTGCGCACAGTCGCGAGCTCATAGCTGCCTTAGAAAGCGTCTCGAGCACTCTAGTGGCATACAGCGTTCTATTACCACGCCAACTCTTATCCAGCATCCACGCGCGCTCAACACTTATGCCTGAAATAGGAGAAATCAAATAGTCCGTGAGCGAGCGTGGAGGCCACCACGACATATCACCCATCTGGTGCTCAGAGGCTTGATAGTCAATGTTTTTCTCGAGCTCTGCACGTTCATTGAGCGTGACGTACGCATCAATCAAGCTGGCAAACGCACTACCTGCAAGCGAGTCCTGAATGCGCACCGAACGCTTGTAGTGAGCAGCAATCCCCTTAGCCGCAAGCTTCTGCGAAAGCGCGTCCCAAACCTTTTGTGGATTTGAGGTGTATACCACAAAGCTCTTGCTGCCAGACTCTACGCACTGAGAGATATACCTGCTAATAGACTCGGCCTCGGCAAGCTGACCCAGCGGCGACAAAAACGTTACTGCACCGCTTGGCGTAACCTCATTGCCCTCCGTGGCCCTAAACACCCTGGCGAGAAGATCGTTGAGCTCCTGACTTTTTGCGGCTGGCGCAAGCTCCGCATCCACACGACAATCGCATCCCAGGCCGCCGACCAACTCCAGCTGCTGCTCTACCGCATAACCTGCAGGTCCTTCAGGCACGTAAAGAGAAAACGCCACCTCGCGCTTCTGCGACAGCTTACACACAAACTGAAGGCGCGTCTCCGAAAGATCTTCAACTCGCGAGAAAATCAGTGCAGCTCCTTGCGCTGGAATGGACTGCAGCAGGTAATCCAGACACTGACACCCCTCGACGTACGACTTTTCTTCAAGCAGCGCCTTGTAGCGCTCTAGCACCTTACAAGCACTTATCTGACCAGCAGAAAGTTGACCAGAGGTCATAATCTGATCAAGCTCTGTAAGATACTCTGGAGCAAGCTTAGAGAGAAGCTCCACCGTACCCTTGCCAGCGTTCAAAGAACCCAGCTCATCAGCAGACATTCCATCTAAAACCTGCTGGAAAAATACCTTGCGAAGCGTAGTTGAAAGCAGACGATCAGAGTTTCCGTACAACTTCCATTGATCGCGCATCCACTCATCAAAAGTTGAAACATTCACACCAACAGAGAGCTCTTGGATGGCACCAAGCTGCCTCTTAACTAACAACACTGCATCGGGAGAAGGAACAATAAGCTGAGCAGAGCCCCATCTCTCAAGCGAAGCCTCTAGCTGCTCTTGAACAGAGTTTGATAAGAAAGCACCTGTTTGTTGTTTGTACAGAAGCAAGCCCATACGTCACCTCTCCGATTTTTCTTACTTCTAAAGTTACCACGCACACCGGACATAAATTAGAATCAAACTAAACAACAACTAAAAATCCCGCATCAAAAGGATTTTCATGATTATTTTGCTTCCACCATCGTCAGGAAAAACCGCCCCCACCTCGGGTCCTTCTCTTGATCTCTCATCACTTTTGTTTGGCTCCGAGCTAAGCACCTGTCGAGAAGAACTTATCAAAGATCTACAACAGGTTTGTTCTCATGCAGACGCAGCTCAGGTGCTTAAAATTGGTCCGAACACCGTCGGAGACATAGCCGATAACCTGGACGTCTATGAAGCTCCAACTACAACCGCGCTCAACCTCTATACTGGTGTACTTTTTGAAGCTGCAAAATTTAACCAAACACTTGAAAACGCCACGTTAGAAAACACGCAGAAAACAGTCACATTACCAGCAGATATCCTTAACTCAGAAATCATGATTTTCTCTGGTCTTTGGGGTGTTGTAAGACCGCACGATTTTCTCCCCAACTATAGACTTTCTGCCTCAATCAAGCTGCCCACTGTTGGTACCGTTGCAACTTACTGGAAAAAGCAGCTTAATCCCCTGTTAAACGCCGCTCTAAAAGATCAAATAGTTGTAGATTGTCGCTCGGGTGAATACAGAAAGATGTGGACGCCTTCGGCAAAGCATCCTTGCGAGCTGCTGCAAGTTGTTGTTCAGCGAGAAGATCCTGGTACGGGAAAGCGCAGTGTTGTATCGCACAACGCAAAACATATGCGTGGTGTACTTGCAGGCGCCCTCTTTGAGCAGCGAGCAAACGGAAAGCTCTCTGAAGAAGTCAGTGTGTCTCAAATTATAGAAATTGCGAGCAATCTACCAAGCGTCATTGATGTTGATGTAAGCACAGCAAACGCTTCTGGAGAAGCAACGCTTACGCTTGTTACTGGTTGCTAGTCACTGCTCAAAACTAAGCCAAAATTTTCAAAATAGACCTGCATAATTGAACTGCCTCCCATTTCTTATGTCCAAGAA
>CAUORV010000171.1:0-2631 GCA_963507085.1 uncultured Atopobium sp. | reverse complement strand
TGAGGCAACTCTTGCCGAGCTTAGGAATATGTTGCAGTCGGAAAATGCTACGTCAAAGTATCTACCTGCACTTCGTTTAAATATCACACGCTATACCAACCGACTATTTGCCGCTCGTATCACCGCTCCTGGCTCGGGCGAACTTGTCAAAAAGCTGGTCCTTCACGAGACTGAAGTACAACAGAAATGCCTCGAGGAACTCCGAGAGCGCCACATTAAAACGCACAACCCTATTCCCTGGGATCAAATTGTCGATGATATTATTTCAATCCGCAGGTCAGTTGGATATTACGGACCTATTGCAAACATAGCTGCAAAAACAAACCTCCGCTCGCGCATTGCCGTTGGTCTTCACGAGCTTAAGCTGGCAGCTCAGCGCATCATCGATGGCGGAATCAGGCACCTTGAGGACGCGGATCAGTCCTACTACCAGGCGTGTTTATACGCACTTGAGATGGAATACGCTGCGTTTGATGACCTGGAGCGCATTGCTAACGGCGATGATGAGGAGCTGGCGGTCATCGCGTCTAACCTGATGATTGACCACGAGTCAGCAATTGAGTCCATTTGGGGCCGCATCAACATCAACGATGAGCATGGCTCCAGCACCTCCCAAGTCTCCTATCTGCTGCCTTACAACCTGAGTTCACACAAGATATCGCCTCACTTTAGGCAGCAGATTGCCGATGCCCGCGAATACGCCGATGACGTGGCAGAAAACGCGCTCCGCATTGAGTTGGACCAGATCACGCGTCTGCAGTTCGAGGGCGTTATCGACCGCGAAGTTGCCTCTCGCCTACGTGAAAACGTCTACTACCTGCAGATGGCTCTGGGCGAGTAGCATGAGCTCCGCGCCTGACACACGGCCCTCCAACCCCGTGGCGAGAAAAACGACTATCTCCGGACTTTCCATCCACACACAGATGTCCTCTGTAGCTGGAGCGCCTGTTGTGTACCTCTTGGGAGACGTAGCCGACCACTCCCCCGTACAGGTACCTGAAAGCGTCGGCCTAGTACGCATCGGCGTTGACCTGTGGGAAGAGAACTTCTCGCCCTGGCGTGCTCCGCGCGTTTTTGCCAAGGGTCCCAACTTTGGTAACGGCGCTCAGAAAACGCTTGATGCCCTCATCAACCAGGTTATTCCCTGGGCAGAATCGGAGCTTAGCGTACCGCCGGCATATAGGGTACTTGTGGGTTACTCGCTCGCGGGTCTGTTCAGCCTGTGGGCAGGCGTGTCACAACAGGTCGCGTGTGGCTGTCAGCACGGCACCGCCACGACGCCACAGCTCAGCACCCTCGCTGAGCCGCAGCCAGACAACACCCCCACCCCAACTTTTCAGCGCATTGGGGCAGTATCGGGATCGTTTTGGTTTCCTGGACTTCTGGACTACGTAGATCAGCAGCTCAACGAAGGAGCGGTCGGCCTCACACACGCCTATCTTTCTCTGGGTGACCGAGAAGCACGAACTCCCAATCCGCAAATAATGCACGTGCAAGAAAACGCAGAACTTCTCGCCAACAAGCTAGAAAACGCAGGAATAACCTCGACGTTTGAGCTTAACCGTGGAAATCACTTCCAAAACGTTAAGGGAAGAATGCAAAAAGCCTTAGACTGGCTGCTCAAATAGGGTAAGATTCTTCAGAACGCACGCGTCCAGAGAGGTTTTATGCCCAAACCAAAGCAATTTGACAGTAAAACTGAATCACCCAATACAGTCTCTGGCGAGCAATCTAACTACTTTTTTGCGCTTATTCTTTCCCTAATCTTTGGCATTTTTGGCATTCCACAGTTTTATCTCAAAGGCTGGAAATCGGGACTTACCCGACTTGCCGTGAATACAGCACTGATTGTTGGCGCATTTACTCTGGCTCAAATACTTGCTTTACCATCGATGCTCTCTTATCTTCTACCAGCAATTTTTTCGCTCCCGGTTATTGAGAGCGCTCTGAACCTCATCTACGAGGACGCCAGCGCTCCCAAAAAGCTCATAAAAGGCAAGATCAAGCCGCACAAACGATACGCCGGAAAGCAGAAAGCCGGGATCGCACTAGCCACGCTGACGGTAGCGCTCTACTTTAGCGCTGCGCTGACGCAGCTGCTTCCAACTACCCTCTTACCTGCGGAGTTCTTGCAACCAGACTCCGGAGCAACGTCCACAACCGCTCAGACCAGCGCAAACGTAACCATCAAGTTTATCGACGTTGGCCAGGGAGAAGCCATTCTCATCGCACTTCCCGAGAAAACCATGCTTATCGACGCCGGTCCCACAGGATCTGCTCCAAAAATTGCCCAGGTGCTCCAAGAACTTGGTCGAAACAAGATTGATTACCTAGTGGCCACCCATCCTGACGAAGATCACATCGGCGGCATGGCGGATGTCATTTCCAACACCCAAATCGGGACCATTTACGCACCAAATAAGACAAACAACACGGCAACATACAGAAAGTTTCTGACCGCTATCCAGAACAATAACCTGCAGATAACCCTTGCCGAGGCGGGCACCATCATCGACCAAACCGACAGCTACAAGCTAGAGATTCTCTGGCCCAAAAAAGACGCAAATTTCCCCGAAACCAACGATTACTCGATAATCATCAAGCTGACCGTTGGCAACAAGATGTTCCTCT
>CAUORV010000170.1:0-2648 GCA_963507085.1 uncultured Atopobium sp. | reverse complement strand
CATCACCATATAAAACTTCATAGGAACCACTACCAGAAATCCTCTGAATGGCTTTTTGTAACTCAGGCTTTTCTTGTTTTGTTATTCCTTCTCCAACTAATACCCGGCCTGTCTTTACCGAACCAACCATATACCTCACGCCACCAGCATGATCCTCATCAAGATGTGTAAGCAAAATTGCGTCAAGATATGAAATGTGTTGTCGCTCCAAGGCATCGTTAACTACATCTCCCACGCTTGTATCTACAAGCAAGGAGTGCGCGCCATCACTCAGCAATATGGCATCTCCTTGACCAATATCCATCACACAAATCCTTGTTGGCGAGAAAAACCTCCAGTAGATGCTTAAACCCAAAATAAGCATAACTACCATTGAACATATGCCAACTAAAACTGACCTTTTCCCCTTAGGCCAAAACAAATAAAGCGCTACCATTGCCACAAACACAAGCAATGAAACTATCCAACTCATGTCAGTTAACGACACGCTTGCAAAAGATCTTTCAGATATAAAAGAAGCAAGGGTCTCTATAAGCTGACCAAGAGAATCTACTAGAAAAAGAGCAATATCTTGAACTGGGTTAAAGCCACTAAAAACTATTACTCCAATTCCAAATAGGCTCAGAAGAGAAAACAAGCTTGTAATTAACGCGCTTGAAAGAGGCGCAAGTAACGAAAAATGGCCAAAGTACACGCAGGAAATTGGAAGGCATGAGAGCTGAGCAACTGTCGTTGCACACATAGTGTTACGTACATGAGAAAACGATTTTCTCAAAACCTTCTGCACTTTTCCATAGCCAGATAAGTGAAAGGCAATTTTTGCATAGTACTGAGCAAGACCGCCATATATATTCATTCCAAAAATACAAGCTAGTGACAAGGTAAAAGCAATGTTTACGCTCAGCTGTGGATCAACACAGAGCATAAGTAGAGCCAGAGTAGAAACAGCAGATAGCGTGTGTTGTTTCCTGCCAACACACTGCATAACGTATTTTTGTTCAACAAGAAGTATTGCCCTTATTGCAGACGCAGGTAATCCACAGAAAAGCGCGTAACTACTGAGTAGAAATATATTCAATACTCCTCTCAAAAATGGCTTTAACGTCAACTTTTTAAGCAAAGCATCAATAAAGGTAGAGAGAATTACCATGTGACAACTAGATATGGCTATAAGGTGCATAAGACCACAGCGCATAAATATTCTTGGAATGTTAAAGCTATACAAGCTAGGCCTATAGGCACAAAGGCCACATGCAGCTAATGCTCGACCAAAGCTCGCCTCTGGTTGAAGTTGAGAAATGCAGCTTTCTCTAAATTGAGCAACTTCTCCAATAATTCCCTCATCATAAGATGTGGAATTTACCTTGGTTATCTGAATTGAACCAAGTACTCCTCTCTTAAATTGTTCTTCTGAAAACTCTTCATCTTTATACCGAGTAAACCTCCCTTCGCAGCACAGATGTGTTTCTCGTAAGAATGGTTCTTTGGCATGTATGCCAACAGATCCAATACAGTCACCTTGGTAAAAGACAGACGCCTGACCAGTCCATGCATGATTTTTGTAGACTAAATCTCTTGATACAACGAGTTCAAAATCATGTACGGAAGTTGACTCTAAAAGATTCACTGACGCCATTTGACTGTCGTATATAAAGAAAGATCTGATAAGGATAATTACAAGTAAGAGTAAAACTGCCCCAACAGTCATAAGGCTAGTATGCGCATGCTTTACATACCAAAATCCTAAAGCAGCCACCATACAGATTCCTAGGATATGAATCAGAACTGTATCGAGCGTTGCGCTTCTTGCAATAAAAACTTGAAGCCATAAACATACAAAAAGCAGCGCACATAGGCTATACGGAATAAAAGGACGAGAGGGTTGTTCTATCACCTTAGACACGAATGTTGTCCTTAAGCTGATCAAACTTTTTCTGACCAATACCAGAAACGCGCATCAAATCTTCAGTAGTCTTAAAGGGTCCGTTCTTTTGTCTATCTGCAACAATTCGTTTAGCCAAGCCTTCTCCAACACCATGAAGCTTGGTAAATTCTTCTACGGTTGCTCGATTAATATCTACAACTGTCTTTTTGTCACTTTTCTTATCTGTCTGCTTGTTGCTCGTGGCTTTATTTTGATCTGGCTGCAAAATCTCTGGCGGTACCTCTTCTCCCTTTCGAGGAATATAAATTTTTTGACCATCTTCAACAGGAGATGCTAGATTAATGCCTTGACTGTTAGCATCTTCAGTCAAACCACCTGCTATTTGAATTGCGTCATTTACACGGGGATTTACCATCTGAAGCGCATACAGACCAGGTGATTTAACAGCCCCATCGACATGAACCATCATTTGAGGAGATGCTTCTTTAATCTTATGGTCATCTCTTGGTTGTTCTGCAGTCTTATCCTCTTGCGTGTGCTGTGGATTTTCCGCAACAATCGCTCCCTGTGTAGAGCTTGCTTGATTATGTGACCTATCAAAAGATTCTGATGTTCCAGCGCTAATCATTCCAATAAATACAACTACTGAAACAATACCTAGGACAACCACAGCAATAACCGCCAAGAGTTGCTGCTTAGAGAGGTTAAACCTTCTCATCAATTTATTAATTATTTGAGTGCGGTTATTTGAAATCTGAGCCAT
>CAUORV010000169.1:0-2650 GCA_963507085.1 uncultured Atopobium sp. | reverse complement strand
AGACTACAAGGTAGAGCGCGTTAGAGTACAATAGTCTGTACAAAAAGTAACTTCGAAGAGGTAGGTGCCCATACACTCGATGGACATTGCGTTAAGTATTGGAATAACTCTGCTGCTTACCCTGGTAAACGGCTTTTTTTCTGCGGCCGAGATGGCCATTGTTAGCTCTCGTCGCGCGGCACTTGAGGCGGACGTGGACGAGGGCGATCCAAGAGCCCTTGCTGTCATTGACATTGCCACTGATCGCGGATATTTCCTCGCAACAATCCAGGTCGCAATTACCCTGGTAGGTTTTGCGTCCTCAGCATTTGCTGCAACAAGCCTTTCCGCGCCATTTGGCACTTGGCTTATTAGCATTGGTGTCCACGCTGACCTGGCGCTTCCTTTAGCTGTCGTGGCTATTACGCTGATTGTTTCATTCTTTTCCGTGGTCATCGGCGAACTGGTTCCAAAGAGCATCGGCCTAGCAAACTCCGAGGCAGTGGCCAAAGCAGTCGTCGGCCCTATGAAGGCGTTCATGCAGATTGTGCGTCCACTCGTGTTCATCACGTCTGCCTCGGCAGATGCGGTTACCACGCTGATGGGCATTGACACTACCAACGACCATCAAGAGGTCACCGAGGAAGAGCTCCGCTACATCGTCAAGGATTCCGAGGACCTTTCTGAAGAAGAAAAATCCATGATCCACGAGGTCATCGAGATGGGCGACACTGTTGTCCGCGAGGTAATGGTCCCGCGCGTTGACATGACCGCCATGGAGGACACCGCAACTATCGCCGAGGTCCTGCGCGTCATGCGCCAGACGGGCTTCTCGCGCATCCCTATCTACCACGAGAATATCGATCGCATCGTGGGCATCGCTCACATCAAAGATTTGCTGGAGCCGGCGCTTGACCAGCACGCTAGCGACGAGAAGATCGCGCGCTTCGTGCGTTCTGCTGACTACGTACCCGATACCAAAGACATCATTCCGCTGCTCACTGAAATGCAGACAAGTCGCGACCAGATGGTCATCGTGGTTGACGAGTACGGCGGAACCGCTGGTGTTATCACCGTTGAGGACATCGTCGAGGAGATTGTCGGCGAGATTGAGGATGAGTTTGATCCGGACAACAAGTACCTGACGCAGCTCTCTGATAGAGAGTGGCTGGTAGATGGTCGTTTCTCGCTCAATGATGCAGCTGAACTTGGATGGCCGGTAGGGGAGTCCGAGGAGTACGAGACTATCGCGGGCTTTGTGCTGGATTTGGCAAATCATCTGCCTCGTCCAGGTGAGGTTTTTGAGAAGGATGGCTACGTGTTCCGTGTGCAGTCGATGCGTCGTCGCCGACTATCTTTGTTGCGTGTAATTGCCCCAGAACCACAGCTAGACGGTGAATCTGAGCCAGCCGGCGAAAACTCTGACACATCAGAAAATGAATAACTAAAAGAATGATTACAATAGAGTGAACCAATAGAAAGAGGTTGAAATGGCGCAGTTGATTTCTATCAAAAAAGTTGTGGTAGGACCCAAAAACTTGACCGCTACCGTTGAGTTTTCGGCTAAAGCGCCACGTTTGACCTCGGAAAATGCTGAGGCAACTGAGCGCGTACTTGGGCTTTTGCCAGGTCTTTCCAATCACCTGTGCTTGGGCGATGCCGATGCTCGCTTTGGACTTGTCGCCAACGATACCGAGGTAGCACACCTGCTTGAGCACGTAACCGTGGAGCTTCTGGCCCTGACCAACCTTGCTGGCGACGTCTCTTCCGGCAAGACTTCCCTGGTGGATTCTCGCCGCGGCCTCTACGAGATCATCCTCGCATGTCCAGATGACGTGCTGGTTGCAGCCTCGCTTTCCAGCGCCGTGTGGCTCCTCAACTGGGCATATGGCAACCAGGACGAGGCCGATCCAGACATCAACGCAATCGTTTCCGGCCTTGTTGCGCTCATCCAGATCCTTGACGGCGAGAAGACCGATGAGCCTGCAGACTCCGCAGAACCTGAGGCGGACGCTGCGCTCCAGGTAGAGAGCGTAGACGCAGAGGATTACGTTGCCGACAACTCCTCCGAGGACGTTGCTGATGCAGCTGCTGCTGATGCAGCTGCTGCTGATGCAGTCGAGGCTGAGGTTGCAGACGCTGAGGAGAACGACGCCGAGGTCGCAGGAATCGACGCAGCTGGCGAGGATGCGGTCGCACCCGTAGTCGACGCCGAGCCCGTAGTCGTCGCCGAGCCCGCTACCGACGCCGATCCCATCGCAACTGAGCTCGCCGAGGCAACAGCTGCCGAGGACGCCACTGACGACTCTGAGGTCACCGACGTCCCAGACGACTGGAACATGATTAACGTTCCTCGTCCAAAGCCCGTTCGATAAACGCCCGTATTGCGGTATGATTACGTACAGCGTTTTGCTGTTTAACAGGAGGTACTTATGAGCAAGAAGTCTGCTGGTTTCTTTCTAGGCGCTATTTTTGGTGCTGCTGCTGGCGCTGTAGCTGGTCTTTTCCTGGCTCCACGTTCCGGCGAGGAGACTCGCGCTTTGGCTGCAGATGCTGTCAATGACGCATGGGATTCCGCACTTGATTCTTATGAGCGCACATCTAAGGTTGTGAGCACTAAGATTGACGAGGTCAAGCCTACTGTTGACGCAAAGACCGACGAGCTCCGCGC
>CAUORV010000168.1:0-2684 GCA_963507085.1 uncultured Atopobium sp. | reverse complement strand
CCTGGCTCAAGGCCAGCCTTCCACGCAGGACTACCCTCTTCAACGGACTCAATCAGTGCGCCAAGTCCACCAGATTTTGTATTTCCGTAGTCTGCGCGCTGTTCCATATTAGGCGCCTACAATTTGTTCAATAGCTGATTTAACTGCGTTTATATGAGCCTCTGGTGTAGAAGCGCCTGCGGTAATGCCAATGTGCTCTGCACCTTCAAACCAAGAAGCCTCAAGCTCATCAGCGCCTTCAATGTGGTAGGTTGCGGGGCAATAGAGCTTTGAAATCTCTGCCAAACGAGTGGTGTTCGCAGAAATCCTGCCGCCAATGATAATCATGACGTCAGACTCTTTTGCAAGCCTCATGCACGAGTCCTGGTGACCTGCAGTAGCCTCGCAGATGGTATTCATGACGCGAAGCTCGTCAACAAGCGGAAGTACCGCGTTAACCACCTCAGAAAGCTTTGCAGCGCTCATGGTAGTCTGAACCACCAGACCAACCTTCTTTGCAGCTCTCATAGCATCTGCCTGAGCTGCAACTTCTTCCACGGAGTCTATGGCCAAAGAACCTGGCACGTGAGCCAACGTGGCCTCTACCTCAGGATGTCCGGACTCTCCTACCACGTACACGGCATAGCCCTGCTTGGCGAGAAGTTCTGCGGCTCCGTGAGCCTTCTTTACAAACGGACAGGTTGCATCTAACACGTCAACACAGCCGTCCTTGGCAATCTGCTCCTCTTGAGGGGTTACGCCATGAGTGCGCAGCAGCAGCGCACTTCCTGCAGCTTCAGAGGCGGAATCAACAACCTCTACGCCCTGATCTTTAAGAGACGTGACAACGCGAGGGTTATGGATAAGCGGACCAAGCGTGCGTACGGGAGCATGAGCATCTTTGACGGCCTGCTGGACCATCTGAAGAGCTCTTTCTACGCCGTAACAAGCACCTGCTTCATCAGCAATTCTAATAGTAGGCACGAACTAATTCCTTCCGGGATGCTCTTTGAGCATTGCATCTCTCAGTTCGTATACCCGCTCCATGGCCATCTCTTCCATCTCTTTTGCCTGATCTTTACGCTTTGTAGAAGTTAGATCACTAAAAGAGACCTTCTGACCTGCGCGTAGATAAACCTTAACAGGCTTAACCAGAGGTGAACCTTTTTTCTTAATATCAAGTGCACCAATGATTGCCAGAGGCTGTACATCTACCTTAGCAAGCTGGGCGATAAGCGCAAAACCACCGTGAGTTTCTCCACGCTCTGTATTGCTTCTAACTCTTGTGCCCTCAGGGTAGATAAGGAGCATTTCTCCCCTAGAAAGTGCTGTAGTGGCACGACGAATTGCCTTCATATCGGCAGTTCCGCGATCTACCGGAATGCCACCTAGTCTAGAAAGCGCCCACTGGAGTGGTTTAAATTTGTTGAATTCACTCTTGTAGATGGTACGGACTGGAATGCCATGAACAAACAGGTGAACAACAGTAACAATAGGATCTAAGAACGTTGGGTGGTTCATGATAAGAACACGAGGGGTCTTATCGCCAACAAAGAGCTGGTCATTGTCCCAACGCCACCTAAACCAAATTTTTGTAATCAGTCCAAGCACACTGACTGCCAACCACTTAAAGAACTTGGCAGGAGCTGGAAAATCAGCAAGCGCGGTATCGTAATAATCGTCAAAAGAGTTTCCGCCAAAAGGGCGCAAACGCTTAGATGCTGCTGCTATAGAAGACTTTTTCTCAGAGCGCTGAGGCTTTTCCGTGTGAGACTTCCCGTCATCAGAAGCGTTGCCCTCTGATTCATTTCCCTGGTGAGAAGACCTGTGGTTACGAGCATCTCTTTTACCAAGACCTGGATGCAGGGCAATAATAGCTGCAATAACTTCTTCAACAGAAAGCGCAGAAGAGTCAATGTGATGAGCGTCTTCTGCAGCACGAAGTGGTGCTGCCTTACGCTCAGAATCAGCCTTATCGCGAGCCTTGATGTCTTCGAGGATCTTCTCCTCACTCTTGGCATCTACCTTGGCATCATTGCCAGTAGCTGCATCTCCACCCTGTCGCTGAACGGCGCGACGGTGAGCACGTGCTGCAGGATCAGCGGTCAAGAAAACCTTTACATCTGCCTCGGGGAATACCACGGTGCCAATGTCACGGCCCTCTGCGACTACATCGCCATTCTCGCCAGCACGACGCTGAAGCGTGACCATAGCCTCGCGGACCTCAGGAATGGCTGCAACAGCGCTAACGTTTCTATCTACCTCGGGAGTACGAATCTCTGTTGTAACGTTTGAGCCGTTTGCGTAGACGGTCTGGCCGTTTGCAGAGTTACCAAACGAGATGCTAATGCTGCGTGCAACCTGAATGATTTTCTCGGTATCAGTCATATCGATGCCCTGACGCAGACATTCTACGGTTACGGAGCGATACATTGCGCCCGTATCAAGAAAAATCAGATCCAGGCGATCAGAAAGTGCGCGCGCAACCGTGGACTTTCCGGAGCCTGCTGGGCCGTCAATAGCAACAATCATTACTTATCCCCCTTGGTGACACCCCAAATGTCACGAAAATCGTAAAAACTTGGCTCAGTAGAGCGACGAATAACCTCTTCTGGATCAAGGTTAAATCCACCAAGCTTGAAATCAGAACCGCCTGTACTAGTAAAGAAGATTGAAGAGACATTTGCAAGATGTACATTCCAGCT
>CAUORV010000167.1:0-2734 GCA_963507085.1 uncultured Atopobium sp. | reverse complement strand
GCTTCCGCAAAAGTAAAGTGCTCGTACAGACCTTTGCGTTGTAGAGAAGTATTTTTTCTTTGTCGTAGGTGCTCACTCGCGTAGAGTGGGCGCCTATTTTTATGCAAGCAATCGCCGTTATGCATGAAAATGCATTTTCCTAGTCCTTTATTCGTTTCATTTTTTATCAAACAAAAATTGAGCTTCAAAATAGGGCGAAAAAGGTAAAAAATCCGTTTAGTTGGAAATCGAAGAAATTGATTACATATTTGATATTACTAAAAGCCCAGTTGGCGTTAATCAAGCGACACATTGCTAAATCAAAATCACTCAAAATCGTCATGCATAAAGATTAAAACTTCCAACTAAACGGCTTTTTTACCTTTTTGGGACCAAAATCGTCTTAGAAACACCGATTCCATAACTTTCAGTCAAATTAACGTGCAAATCATTCGCCGCGCCACCATTTTGAGGCGAGCCGACCTCCCGATAAGTCTCTTCCAGCAGCACAAGCAAAAGAGCCGCTGACTTCAGCGGCTCTTTTGCTCTTTTGCTTTGCTGCTTGCAGGTACGTAGACTACTTAGTGCCTGAAGAACTGTCGCTTGTACCTGTGGTGTTAGTGGTACCAGTGGTTCCTGTTGTGCCAGTTGTGGTGTTCTTCTTTGTTGAAGAGTCCCCACCAACAATACCGCCAAGCACGCGGACCGGCGTAAATGACGTGGCAATCTGGTCTCGCAGCTCTTTCTGAATAGTGTCGTTTGCACCAGTAATGACCATGGTGATATTTACTCCATCAGAAGACTGCGTCTTTGAGAACGTAAAGGTAAAGATAGGTGTTGCATCTCCGCCAGGTTTAAGGAATCCGAAGAGTTGAGATTTCTGAAGCTCACCTTGGTCATTTCTGTGAACACTGACGTGATAGACAACGGTATTGATTCGTGGGTTGAGCAGCGCGTTAATAGCAAATGCCTGAGCCTGGACACTGGATCCCGCATAGCATTCAAGCACGTCTTTTGAGGTTGTATCGGTAACTGTTACCTCAACGCGACCAGTGTTCTCGTCAGCTTCCTGAACCGAGAAATCCTCGGGGAACTGCGTAAATCCATTACCCCACTCGACACCGCCGCGCAATGCAGATGCAACAGATCGCACCGTAACTGATTCAGTTAGATTTGCTGTGTTAGCTCGACGAATAACACCACAAGAAACCTGCATCAGAACTACGATTACCAGGAAAACCAAAACAAAAAGGACTGCCGTCTTTGTAATGACCTTCTCGATATTTGAGCCCGAAGGATCAGATCCCGAGAGCGGGTCAACGTCTACCGCTGCAGCTCCACCCTGCCTGCGAGCACGCTCTAGAGCTGCGCGTTCCTCGTTAGGATGACCTGTCTCGTCTACCTTGGTAAACAACTCTTCAGCTGCGTCAGCGTCAAGCGCGCCCTTCTGGCGGCGCGCGAAGCGTGAACGTTCTGCATCATCTTTAGCCATGTAGCTCTCTCATTCAACCTGCATAAACACACTTTCAAGGCGTGCAATGCGTTGACTTTTGATCTTTGGTTACGAGCCGTCGGTTTGCAAACTGCAAACTGCAAATCGCGTTTCGCAAAGCACCTAATGCTCTATTTTACCGCCTTGCGAGATTTGGCGCACCACCAAACTGCATTTGATAGTAATGAGCGTAGATTCCGCCCTTTTCTAGCAGCTCATCGTGGGTTCCGCGCTCAACTGCACGACCGTGGTTGATAGTAATAATCTCATCTGCGCCCATAATTGTCGAAAGTCGATGGGCAATGACCAGCGTGGTCCTATTCTTTGCCAGCTCAGAAAGGGATTCCTGTACCGCACGCTCGGACTCGTTATCCAAAGCAGAAGTAGCCTCATCTAGGATGAGCAGCGGAGGGTTCTTGAGGAACACGCGCGCAATGGAAATGCGCTGCTTCTGTCCACCGGAAAGCCTTGTTCCACGCTGTCCAACCTGCGTGTCATATCCGTCAGGCAACGACTCAATGAACTCAGCGATGTTTGCACGCTTTGCGGCAAGCGCAATGTCGGCCGCGGAAGCTTCAGGGCAACCGTATGCAATGTTCTCCGCAATAGTACCGTCAAAGAGATACACGTCCTGTTGGACCATACCAATTGCCGAGCGCAAACTATGCTGCGTAACGGAGCGAATGTCCTGGCCGTCAATGGTGATGCTTCCGCTTGTAGCGTCATAGAAGCGTGGCAATAAAGCGCAGGTAGTGGACTTGCCTCCGCCTGAAGGTCCAACCAGCGCAACGGTTTTTCCACTCTCAATATGAAGGTTCAAGCCGTTGATAACGTCTTCGGTATTGTTGTAAGAAAAATGAACGTCCTGGTAGACGATATCGCCAGCGGTAATCTGAATGTCATGAGCATCAGGTGCATCTTGAATATCAGGCTGAGTCTCAAGAATTTCCGAGAAACGCTTAAAGCCCGCAAGACCCTTCTGGAACGTCTCGGTAAAGTTCAGAATGTTCATGATTGGCGTGGTAAACAGCGAGATGTAGAGCGCATACGTAGCCAGGTCAATGGCTTGCATCTGACCCTGAGCAATCATCCAACCGCCCAAAACCAACACAACAGTGTTCAAAACGCCCATCATGCCAGAAATAGCAGCCTGATACCTGCCCATTGCGTGGTACATGTTGGCTTTGGAATCCAAGTATGCGGAGTTGCTTGCCCTAAATTTCTTGCGCTCGTGATCTTCTGCCGCAAAACCCTTAACCACGC
>CAUORV010000166.1:0-2735 GCA_963507085.1 uncultured Atopobium sp. | reverse complement strand
GACGAGGCTCCAGCCCGTTCTGAACTCAAGTTCTTGCTTGAGGAGACCGGACGTCTCGAGGAAATCATTGAGGCCACAAGTGCAAGGGATGCTGTCGAGAAACTCATGGAGTCTCGCGTTGAGGTTATGTTCCTTGATATCTCTATGCCTAAGACAAATGGAATGCAGCTTGCAGAGGCTCTTCATAAGCTGAAAAATCCTCCACAGATTGTGTTTGTTACCGCATATAGCGAGTACGCGCTGGATGCATTTGGCGTTAACGCGGTAGATTATCTGATGAAGCCCGTTGAGACAGAGCGCCTTGAGCAGGCTCTTGATAAGGTTGAGGAGCGCCTGCGCCCTCAGTCTCCTATGGCAACCATTGAGCGTATTCCTGTCATTAAGAGCGGGAGCAAGGTTCTTGTTCCTATTGACCAGATTCGCTTTATTGAGGCAAAAGACGATTACTCCTGCATCTACACAGAAGACGACCGCTTCCTGTCTACTATTTCTCTGCAAAAACTTGAAGAGCGCCTTGCTCCACACGGATTCTTCCGCATTCATCGTAGCTTTATCGTGAATCTTGAGTATGTTGATGATGTTGAGGTTATCTCTGCTGGTATCCTACAGTTGACTATTCAAGGATTTGAGGAGCGTCACATTTCGGTTTCACGCCGTCGTGTGGTTGCACTCAAGCGAGCGCTGGGACTTTAGAAGCTCAAAGGGTTTCTCGCCAGCAGCTAAAAGCGCACGTAGGAGTTTGTTATGGCACTGGTAAGGTTTGACGTAATTTCAGATACGCATGGGTATTTGTCATCTGAGTTGCTTGAAGCTCTACAGGGTGCCAATTATATTGTGCACGCGGGTGACATTACCTCGAACGCTGATTATCAGACACTGCAGAAGATTGCTCCAGTCAAGCTTTGCCTGGGGAATAATGACTTCTGCTACAACTATGGTCCCATGGTAAAGAAAAAGATTATTTTCTTTGCAGCCGGTCTTAAGTGGCAGGTATGTCATTATCGTGAGAGGCTTGACCTGGTCAAATGCAATATTGCTATCTGCGGTCACACGCATAAGCCTTTTGTACAGCGTGACGAGTGGACCAATACACTTGTAATGAATCCAGGAAGCCCTACCTACCCGCGTGGTCGCGAGGGCGCAACTATGGGACGCATTATTGTTGATGATGAAACAGCCCAGGTAGTAAGCGCAGAGATAATTAGTCTGTCTTCGCTTGAGGTACTTTCTTCTTGTAAATAAGCGATGGAATCATCAGCTTAGTAAAGAGAACCAGCCATACAAGGGCAAGCGAGAAACCACCAATAACGTCGGTGGCGTAGTGCACGCCCAGATAAATTCTGCTGACGCCAATCATAATGATGACCGCGGAGAAAAGACCACACCAAATCCAGCGTTGTAGTTTGTCTTTCTCGTAATGCCAGACAAGCCAAATAAGCAGGCCATAAAAAGCCATCGAGAACATCGAGTGGCCCGAGGGGAAGCTATAGCCGGTTTCAACTACCAGTCTAAATCCATCGGGACGAGGGCGCTGGACAATAGCTTTAAAGATAAGGTCAACAATAACAACACCGCCAAGGTTAATGGATGCGAGTCTGCCAACACTTGGCCCTGGTGCAAACGCGGCAACCACAATAAGCATGACAATAACGGTGACAGGACTTGCAAGTCCAGAGAACCCCTCCATTATCTCAGTGAGAAGGGGAGTTCTAAGGTGGACAACAAAGAGCCTGTAGGCAAAGTGATCAATGCCGATGACGTCACCTTCAGAAACGTCAATCAGCAAAAAAATAAAGATTGCTGAAGAGACAAGCAGAATGATGGTAGAAAGGCTAGAACGTAGACGCTGTAGAAAGAGGCGCTTACGAACTCCTTTTAAAAGTCCTGTCTGTTGGGCATCAAGGCTTTTATCGGCCATTAGTTCTCCTTGTAACAAAAAGGCGGCACGCCGATAGACGTACCGCCGCTTAGTTCAATGATAAGCCAGCGCAGCCGCGTGGCACACAAGAACTTACAGGTTAGCGTTGAGCTCAGAAACGAGGTCAGCCTTAGGAAGGTTGCCAACCATGGTGTGAACAGGCTCGCCGTTCTTGAAGAGGATGAGGGTTGGGATAGAGACGATGCGGAAACGAGTTGCAAGATCTGCCTCGTCATCAACGTTTACCTTGTAAACGTCAAGCTTGTCTGCCATCTCATTGCCAACTTCCTCGACAACTGGACCAAGAGCACGGCAAGGACCGCACCAAGATGCCCAGAAATCAACAAGAACAGGCTTGTCTGCGTTTGCAAGAACAGAATCGAACTCTGCAGTAGTAAGCTGCTGTGCCATAACGAACCTCCAGTTACACACGGCCTTTAGGCCATTTAATTTCAAGCACTTAGCAAACTTATCCCCAAATTAGAAAAGTGTATACACATAACTTTATAGACTTGCTCAAATTGTGAATTACGTGCATAGTTGGCATATAAGAAAGAGGTGCGCATGCCAAGCGAAAGATCTATGCGAAAAGAAGCCTACATGGCAAAAACAACGCATGAGTTTGGAGATTTTGCTGCTCAGGGGGTGTGTATGGCAGGCAATGCTTTTGCATCAGTTTTGTTGGTAAAGGGACAAGAAGACTTTGAAGAGGCAGAACTTTCTGCACTTAAAGCTTCTTTAGAGCATTTAGGCTATGCTCCTGAGGCATGGGCCACCTTGCTTACCACCACAAAAACAGGAGATCCTATAAATCCCC
>CAUORV010000165.1:0-2745 GCA_963507085.1 uncultured Atopobium sp. | reverse complement strand
CTAATGCTTCTTTGCAAGTTTTACGTTCGTATAACCGCGCGTGGGACCAGATGCGTCCCGTCACCCTTGAGCGCAACGTTATGAAGAACGCCGACGGATCGTGCCTGGTCACGTTTGGCGACACGCGCGTGATGTGCACCGCTACCGTCGAGGAAGGCGTTCCCGCATGGCGACGCAGTTCTCGCGCGGGTTGGGTTACGGCCGAATATGCTATGCTACCTGCGTCGACTAACCGCCGCACCAAGCGAGAGCGCGCTAACCGCAAGGGCCGCTCCATGGAGATTGAGCGTCTGATTGGCCGCTCGCTGCGTTCCGTTGTTGACCTCAATCGCCTGGGCGAGTACACCATTACGCTGGACTGCGACGTGCTTCAGGCAGACGGCGGCACTAGAACAGCCAGCATTACCGGCGCTTGGGTGGCGCTTCACGACGCACTCTATTCACTTGTCGAGAAGGACCTCCTGCCCAGACTTCCTCTTACAGGTCAAGTAGCTGCGATTTCTATGGGATACGTGAATGGCAAGCCGCTGCTTGACCTTGACTATCCCGAGGATTCTCATGCTGACATTGACATGAACCTTGTTGGAACAGAAACTGGACAGATAATTGAAGTACAAGGAACAGGCGAGGGAGGTCCGTTTGATCGTGAGCAACTCAACCAGCTGCTCGATCTTGGCCTGGCTGGCATCGCTCACCTTGTTGACCTGCAGAATCAAGTGACCGGATTTAGGGAGTAACCATGAGTCAAAATAGTGAAAATCAGGGTTCTAACGCTGTGACCTTTGATCCAAATACAACCGTGGTAGTTGCAACAGGCAACGCTCACAAACTTGTTGAGATTGAGGCTATCCTCTCTAAGGTAATGCCTGGTATGAGCTTTGTAGCGCTTGGTCAGCTGGGTGATTTCCCTGATCCAGAGGAGAACGGTCAAACGTTCCGCGATAACGCTCTGATCAAGGCAATGGCTGCGCTTGACGAGGTAGATTGCGTAGCGGCTATTGCAGACGACTCCGGCATTTGCGTTGACGCTCTGGACGGAGCTCCTGGAATCTATTCTGCTCGTTATGCTGGCGAGCATGGCAATGATGCTGCAAACAATCAGAAGCTCTTGGCAGAGCTTGCTAACGTTGCTGATGAGGACCGCACTGCTCGCTTCCACTCTACCGTTGCTTTGGTCTACAGAGACGGAGCTGTGCTGGTAGGAGAGGGCGACTGCGAGGGCGTTATTGGCCACGAGCCAAAGGGTCACAACGGCTTTGGCTACGACCCACTTTTCTGGCCAGAGGATGCTCCAGGCAAGACCATGGCAGAGCTCGAGCCAGACGAGAAGAATGCCATTTCTCACCGCTTCCACGCTCTGCAAGATCTTTCCAAGCAGATTCTGGGCTAGACAACGGAGGCCCTGCGTCAGTTTCGCGTCAGATTCGCGTCAGGGTCATGTCAGGTTTGCGTCAGCTTCCGGACAGATAACCGCCACTATGTCAGACTCACGTCAGAATCGCGACAGATTCCTGACAGATTCCAGACAGAAAACTACCGCCGCGTCAGATTTGCGTCAGCTTCACGTCAGAAACACGTCAGAATCGCGACAGAAACACGCCATATAACAGGTCAAAACCGGTCAGCGAGATATTTGTTCTTCTCGCCGACCGGTTACTTTTTTCTTTGCTTCAAATGTTAAACTAAATGTAACTGTGACTTCTGTCTTGGAGGTAGACATGAGGATTGTTCGCACTCGCGATTACGAGGACATGAGCAGAAAAGCTGCAAATGTTATTTCTGCACAAATCATTCTGAAGCCAAATTGCGTTCTTGGTCTGGCAACTGGTTCAACGCCAATTGGTACCTATGCTCAGCTCGCTGATTGGTGCAAGAGGGGAGACCTGGACTTCTCGCAGGTTTCTACGTATAACCTTGACGAGTACCGCGGTCTTTCTCACGACGATCCTCAGAGCTATCACTATTTCATGCGCAAAAACCTCTTTGACCTGGTAAATATTGATCTTGAGAACACTCATGTGCCCGACGGCTCTAATCCTGATGTCGAGGCAGCTTGCACCGAGTACGATAAGCTCGTTGCTAAAGCTGGCTATCCTGACCTGCAGCTTCTTGGTATTGGTCACAACGGCCACATTGGCTTTAACGAGCCCGATGACCATTTCTCCAAGGGTACGCACTGCGTTGACCTCACCGAGAGCACCATTCAGGCAAATAGCCGTTTGTTTGAGCGCATGGAGGACGTTCCTCGTCAGGCTTACACCATGGGTACGCAGACCATCATGTTCGCGCGCAGCATTCTGATTGTGGCTAGCGGTGAGGACAAGGCTAAGGCTGTTTACGACATGTGCTACGGCAACGTTTCGCCTCAGTGCCCAGCCTCTATCCTGCAGCTTCATACTAACTGCACCGTTATTGCTGACGAGGCTGCCCTCTCGCTCTGCCCAGCCGAGTAAGATCTGGTTGGTTCAAAGCTTCTAAAAGGTATCCAAAGGGCATCTTAAAGGCGCCTTAAAAGCTTCAAATAGCATCTGCCGAGAAAACAAAACTCCCATTCACGAGAATGGGAGTTTTTTTGTTGCGGCTTATTTTGCGCGTTCAGCGACACATGGTCAGTTGTACTCCTTTATTGGAATACCAAAAATTACTTATAGTCCTTGAAGTAACGACTGAGAGCTAAAAGAGTCTGGTAATTAAGGCCAAGCACATAGTCGCCGTTATTGGTATGAACCGTGCGAAGCGTAAACT
>CAUORV010000164.1:0-2867 GCA_963507085.1 uncultured Atopobium sp. | reverse complement strand
ATGACATGAAGAACTGGAGCCTTACGGGCAACGAATGGCCTGTTGAACCATGGCATGACTAAGCTGGGTGCTTTGACGCGCCTGGCGAGAAACCCGGCGTGCCCACTGTCGTATTTCTTTAACTCCGATGGATCAATGGCTACCGGTTGGCTGGAGCAGGGAGGCTCTTGGTATTACTTAAGCTCAAGCGGAATAATGCAAACAGGATGGCTCAATAGTTCCGGTCATACCTTCTACCTTAACCAAGACGGTTCAATGCGTACTGGCTGGCTCTCTTACGGAGGCAGCAGCTACTATCTACGCTATGACAATAATCAGCCTGTTTCAGGAGGTCCTACGGGCTCTATGATCTACTCGCAAAAAGCTCGCATTGGTGGTGTTACCTACGAATTTAATGCAAGGGGTGAAGCGCATAAAGCACTACCAGGAAACATTGTTCCTAAAGCATATAAGCCACTAGTTGAGGCTGCGTGATGACTATGAACAAGAAATGTAAATGGCTACCTCTAAAGATTATCCCTATAGTTCTGCTCCTTATGGTCACTGTCTTCCTCTTGTGGAATGCATTTGCTACGCCCTACCCATGGGTAATTGACTCACTTCAACAAAAAGTGGTAGAGCAGGCCACACAAGAAGCTATCAATACCGCCAGGCAAGAAGGGGACGGCGGAAAGCCTTACCTGAAAGACATCGACTATATGAAGCTCACGCTTGGCAGTTGCTATATAGGAGTAAAACCAGAAACCCGGAACAACCTTATTTGGGAGATTCGATATAGAGATAAACCTGTGGGATATGTCATGCAAGAGCTCGGAACTTTAAGGTTCTCCGCTCTTGCCGGCAATTACGAGTCCTTCAAACTCGTGGATTTGGAGGAAATTTCTCTTGACGACTACAAGGAAGTAAGAGACGGCTCTGTAGAACTTGGACCTTTTGAATGGAAACTTCCCTTCGGTTGGGTAACGGTTGATGGACACAAAGCGTACCGACAAATCAACGGCTACCTTTTTTCACATGGGCTAGCAATAGTTGATGACTACTATTATGAGTTCGATGAGAATGGATATCTCATAAAAGCGATAGGTTCGGCACTGGATTCAGAAACCGAAAATTAAGTGATCCCGCAACAGTTCTATATGTTGTTTACGATCATTCCGGAAATGTCACTGAACTCGCCGAAAATGAACTGCCTCCCATTTCTTGGACATAAGAAATGGGAGGCAGTTCACATGCGGGTGGCTTTTTTGGTGGCTAGTTATACGAGCAGCTCTGTGAAGAGCCCATCTGCGAACTGTGATTACTGTGGCAAAATCCAAGTAGGAAGACCATCAGAGAAAATGCGCGCGAGTGGGTACGCCTCTTCAATAGTCAGTGTTGTAACAACGTGATAAGGGCCTTCTGCTGACGCATCAAATACCAGCGCAAGGGGTTTCTCGCCATCAGAGGTGAGAAGCGCAAGGTAGACGCAGTGCTTGGATGGATTGTAGAGCTCAACAGCCATGCGCCATCCGCGCTTTGCAGCTCGCAAGGCGTTTTGCACCAGAGGCGAGTCGTCATCAAATCCGCACTCGGGATCAAAGAGCAGAGGCGCGGCACCTGGAACGGGAAGCGAGAAGTCAGCGTCAGTGTGCATGAGCTGCTGCTCGTTCTTTCTGTAGACGTACGCTGCGGAAAGGCAAGCTTGCGCTGCCTGCAACGAGGGCGCGTCGCTCAGATAGGTGGTGCTAAGCGCATTCCAATCGGAGACAGGAGCCTCGTTCATGACCACGTCAACAGGGTTTATGGGCAGCTGCTTTTCTGCGGCGGGCAGTTTCTCCCATGAAGCGATACCAGACTTAGGCAGACCGCGAAGCACGTCAACTGCCTGATCCTGCAGCTCACTTGCAGAAACGCTAAGCTCCAAGAGCGTCCAAGGACGCAGAGCTCCGCGTTTTGACTTGCGGATAGTAGCGGTAATTACCTCGTCTGTCTGCGGTTTCTTGTAACGCGTGTTAAATGTGAACGTGCCACCTTTGGAAATGAGCGCGCGAGAAGACTCGGCAAGTTTGAAGTCTTCTTCCAGCTGCTTGAGAACGTTGGCGTCAACGGGGGCCATCTGATACAAAATGCCGAGAAGCTCGTTGTTGACGTGGACATCTTCCTCAAAATTGTCGGGGTAAGTTGGGGTAGAGGCAGGAGTCTCGTTCTGATTGATTTCCTGCGTAGGTGCTTGGGATTCAGAAACTGTAGTGCTAGAGGCAGAACTTGTTGCATTCAGCGCCTGTTGCAATACTGAAGGAGCGGCCTCAAGCATCTTCTCTTCATCGGAACCGTCGTAGGGATTGTAGGTAACGGTAAGCGAGATGGTTGGCTCGGGCACTGTAGACTCGGGTATCGCAGGCTCGGCAGTTTTAGACTCTGGAGCTGGTGTTTCGGTCTCGTCTGGTTCCGGAGCGGCGTCATCAGCAGATTCTTGCTGAAGGCCTTCTTCAGGCGCCTCAGCAGCGAAAACCTCTGCCACCGGCTCTGCCTCTGCGGCTGGCAGTTCCTCCGAGCTCTCTACGACAGGCTGTTCCTCTAGCTCCGTCGGCTCTTCCTGGGCAGGAAGCTCCTCTACCTCAGGTTCTGCTTCAACTACCAGGTGTTTTGGCTTGAGAGCACGAATAGACTTTGCTCCACGACGACGCTTCCAAGGCTTGCCGTTGCTTTGAGGTTCGACGTTTTTCACGCCAGCAGCAAGGGCAGCCTCAAAGGTTTCAAAGGTCAAAAGCGTTGCGTAGACGTAACCCTTTTTGAACGCCGTGATTTTGATGAAGTCGGGGCAAGCCTCCATAAGTGCGCGGATGTCGTCAAAGCCAAAATCCTGCGGTGCAAGGTCGTCTTCAATG
>CAUORV010000163.1:0-2874 GCA_963507085.1 uncultured Atopobium sp. | reverse complement strand
CTGCCCATAGCCATGGCCTCACCGACCGACTTCATGCGGGTGGTCAGAACGCGGCTGGTGCCCTTGAACTTGACAAAGGCAAAGCGAGGAACCTTGACCACGCAGTAGTCGATGGAAGGTTCAAAGGCAGCAGGAGTTGCCTTGGTGATGTCATTGGTAATCTCATCCAGCGTGTAGCCAACAGAGAGCAGCGCAGCCATCTTTGCAATGGGGAAGCCAGTTGCCTTGGAAGCCAGCGCAGAAGAACGACTGACGCGAGGGTTCATCTCAATAACAATGACGCGGCCGTTAGTTGGGTTAACCGCAAACTGAACGTTAGAGCCACCGCAGGCTACGCCTACACGCTCGAGAATAGCGATGGAGTAGTCGCGGAGATTCTGGAGTTCTTCATCGGTAAGCGTCTGAGCTGGCGCAACGGTGATGGAGTCTCCCGTGTGAACGCCCATTGGATCGAGGTTCTCGATGGAGCAGACAACAATACCGTTACCTGCGGTATCGCGCATGACCTCCATCTCAATCTCTTTCCAGCCCTCGATGGACTCCTCTACCAGCACCTCATGCTCTGGAGAAAGCAGGAGACCCTGCTCAACAATCTCTACAAGCTCTTCTGGGGTGTGTGCAATGCCGCCGCCTGCACCACCAAGAGTGAAGCTTGGGCGAATAACCACGGGATATCCCAGATCAGCAACAATACGCTGGGCGTCTTCCATGGAGTGAGCGATGTCTGCGCGAGCAACCTCCAGGCCAATGTCTTGGACTGCCTCGCTGAAGAGCTCGCGGTCCTCGCCGGTACGGATGGACTCCAGGTTGCAGCCGATCACCTCAATGTTGTACTTGTCAAGAACGCCCGCCTCGCCAAGGCCGATAGTGCAGTTCAGAGCAGTCTGGCCGCCCATGTTTGGCAGGAGCACATCAGGACGCTCGCGCTCAATGACGCGGGTTACGGACTCAACGGTGATTGGCTCAACGTAAGTTCTGTCTGCAGTTTCTGGATCGGTCATGATGGTTGCTGGGTTTGAGTTAACCAGAACAACCTCAAAGCCCTCTTTGCGAAGGGCACGGCATGCCTGAGTGCCGGAATAGTCAAACTCGCAAGCCTGACCAATAACAATTGGACCAGAGCCAATGACCAGGATTTTCTTAATATCAGTACGCTTTGGCATTAGAAGCGCCTCCCCTCACGAACGTCGATGGCAAGATAGTCAGACTGTCCCTCCATCAAACGTGCAAACGCCTTGAACAAGTAGGATGAATCGTGAGGTCCTGGGCTTGCCTCAGGGTGATACTGAACCGAAAACGCTGGAATATCCAGGAATTGAATGCCCTCTGGAGTTCCGTCGTTAAGATTGACGTGTGTGAGCCTGACGCGACCAAACTCCTTTGTCTGGACAACAGGAGCAATACGCCTTGCGGACCACTCGCAGAGGTTGTCAAAGTGCTCGGAGATTCCACCGGACTCCTCTGCAATGAGCTTTCCCAAGCTTGGGAAAACCAGACCGTAATTGTGGTTCTGAGCAGTAATCTCTACCTTGCCGGTCAGAAGATTCATAACTGGTTCGTTGCCGCCATGGTGTCCAAATTTGAGTTTCTCGATATCCGCACCTGCAACAATGGAGAGCATCTGGTTGCCCAGGCAGATACCAAAGACGGGAACCTTGCCCAGTACGCCGCGAGCGGCCTCCTGCGTAGCATCAACCTGCTCTGGGTCACCAGGGCCGTTGGAGAAGAAGATGCCGTCTGGGTTGTAGGCCAGGGCGTCCTCTGCAGGTGTGTTCCACGGTACAACCGTGACCTCGCAGCCGTTTGCCGCAAGACCCTGGAGAATGCCGTTCTTCTCGCCACAGTCGTATGCGACAACGTTGAAGCGCTTCTTGGACGTAGCGGAGACCACGTGAGGCGCGTCGACGGAGACGTCGGGGACAAAGTTGTGCTCGGAGATGTTGGGCGATGCCTGGACGCGCGCGAGCAGGTGGTCGGGATCCAGGTCCTCGGTGGAGATGGCTGCCTTCTGTGCGCCAAAGTCGCGCAGGTGCATGGTCAGCGCGCGGGTATCGATGCCCTCGATGGCAACGACGCCGTTTTCCTGCAGAAACTCTGGCAAGCTCTGCTTGGATGTCCAGTTGCTTGGCTCGTAGCACATGTCGTGGACGACAAAGCCACGCAGGTGCAGGGTGTCTCGCTGCATGACCGCAGGATCGATGCCGTAGTTGCCTACCTGCGGATAGGTCAGCGTGACAATCTGGCCGGCGTAACTTGGATCGGAAATAATCTCCTGGTAGCCGGTCATAGACGTGTTAAAAACAATCTCGCCGAAGGTCTCTCCACTAGCACCACAACACCTCCCCTCGAAGGTTGTTCCGTCTTCGAGAACAAGCAGCGCGCGAGGCTGCGAGGTGGCACTTGCCAGTGGATTCATATACTCTCCGATCTGCGTAAGAGCATGCCGAGCCATAAAAAAAGAGCACTCCTTGTGGAGGCTCAACAGCGAACATGCGCACTCAACGCTATGGGCCTTGCCGGTGTCTCGCACCGTCCTTAAAGGTTGGTAGTATTGTAGCGCATAACCAATAAAGGAGATGGCATGTTTCCAGATTTTCTAGAGAATCCCTCAGATGTGGCCGCGCCGCTGCTGCTGGGATGCACTCTGACAAGGACAATTACGCTTAATGGCGAGAAACACAAACTAGTTGCAAGAATTGTGGAGACCGAAGCTTACGACCAAGACGATCCCGCAAGTCATGCGTTTGGCGGTCCTAGCGAGCGCAATGCTGCCATGTTTGGACCCGCGGGTCACCTGTACGTGTACGTTTCGTACGGTATGCATCACTGCTGCAATGTGGTGTGTGGTCCTGAGGGATTTGGCAGCGGATGCTT
>CAUORV010000162.1:0-2897 GCA_963507085.1 uncultured Atopobium sp. | reverse complement strand
CTAAGATTGACGAGGTCAAGCCTACTGTTGACGCAAAGACCGACGAGCTCCGCGCTAAGGTTGACCTTGCTCGCGAGCGCATGGATCAGCTCCGTGAGTCACTTTCTGATGCTGTGACCTCTGCTTCTAACACTGTCGCAGATGCTGCTGATGTTGTTGCAGACTCCTTTGTTGTTCCAGAGCCAACCGCCACAACCGCTGAGGCTCAGGCTGTTCGCATCGAGAACGTTGAGTCCCACGAGCAGGAGAACGCTGGCGAGGGCAACCAGGAGGCATAAGCCTCACTTACAAGCAATGTGACGGGACGCCTTATGACGTCCCGTTTTTTATAGAGAGGTTTCACGTGAAAACAACCGAGCTCCTAGGCGCAAAGGTCCTTCTCCCCAAAAAGCCTGCTACAAAGGGCAAGCACGCGGGAGAAGAGCGGTTTTCTAAGTTAGGAAAAATTCACAACGTGGTTTTTGCACCCTTCAAACAGGGTCAGTCCTCGCAGGTAGTGGGCGTGATGGTTCAGAAGCCCGACATTGCTGGCATGATTAAGCAGGATGACGCGTTTGTCACACTGGAGTCTCTGGAGACCATTGAGCAGGGGCTTTGCGTAAAAGATCCCGAGAATAACGTCGATAAAGCAGCAATCAAACGCCTGAACTTGGACTTTGATACCTGCATTTTGTGGCACGGTATGGAAGCTCGCACTAAGAGCGGAAAAAGTCTGGGCTACGTAAGTGGCGCAGATTTTGACCAGGTCACTGGAGTGGTCTCGGCATTTCTTGTGGGTGACGGTGCCGGATCTGAGGCGCTGGTAGGCTCGTTTGCCATCAAACCTGAGTGGCTGCTGGGCTATTCTAACGGTGCAATGGTCCTTTCCGATGAGGCAGCAGATGCCCAGCTCACCGGTGGTCTTGCTGCAAAGGCAGGCGAGGGTTACGCGGCGGCTGCCGCAAAGGCTTCTGAGGCTACAGCTAAAGCCGGAAAGGCTGTTGCAGAGGCTACCGAGAAGGGCGCGTTTGCCCTGGGTAAGACGCTGGCCAAGGCAAAGCGTGCTATCGAAGACGCTACCGAGCCCGACGCAGAAGACGATTCTGAGCGTCCAGCCCCCGTTGCTGCAGAGGATGTTCGCCTCGAGAAGCCATCTGCGGAGGAGCAGGTCGTCGCTGACAAAGCCACTGCAGAGAAGGCCGCGGCTAGTAAGCCTGCTGCTAAGCCTGCGAGCAAGTCGTCCACGCAGGCTACTGCAAACAAGGCCGCTAAGGGTTTTGGTATGCAGCTTGGCCGCATGGGCAAGATGTTCTCTGACTTCAAGGACGAGTTTGACAAGGCAAGCAAGTAATAAGCCGCAGATAAACGCATAAAACAAAGGGCGAGAAGACCGATCTTCTCGCCCTATTTTTGTGCTGCAGTTGCGAGATGTTTGCTACAAGCCCATGGCCTGCAGAATGAACATCACAATGGTCAGGATGATGACGGTGACGATGGTAAACCATGTCAGCGCATTCCAGATGCGGCCGTTGGCGTACTTGCCCATGATGTGTTTATCGGCCGCAATGATAACCATAAAGACAAGCAGAATTGGCAGCAGAATACCGTTGATGACCTGGGCAGCCATCATGATGCCAAAGAGGCTCATGCCTGGGATCAGAACAACCAGTGCAGAGATAACCAGCACGGTTGTAATAATGCCGTGATAGACAGGGGCCTCCTGCCAGTTGCGGTCAGCTCCGCGCTCCCAACCAAATGCCTCGCAGATAGCGCTTGCCGTAATGCCTGGTAGAACGCATGCTGCTAAGAAGGATGCGCCGACCATGCCCAGCGCAAAGAGCGTGCTTGCATACTGACCCGCAAGTGGCTCAAGGGCACGAGCAGCGTCAGCAGCAGAGTCAACAGAGATACCGCGAGGGAAGAGCACGGCTCCTGTGGTCAGCATGATAAACCAGGTAATGATCTCGGCCAGGACTGCGCCGGCAACATTGTCGGCACGCTGTGCTGGAATATCGCTGGTATCAAGGTTTTTCTCGACAACATTTGATGCAACCAAGAAGATCATATACGGGCTGATGGTGGTACCAATATTTGCAACCAAGAGAGAAATATAGGATGGGTCTGCGGAAGGCTGCGGAATGATGGTGACGCGCAGAGCTTCTCCCCAGTCAGGCTGAGCAAGTACGCCAGCCACCACGTACGTGACAAAGATACAGCTAATTGCCAGCAGAATTTTCTCGATGCGACGGTACGATCCGCCAACAGTCAAAAGCCACACCATCAGAGCGCTGATAGGAACCGAGACGTACGTTGGGATGCCAAAGAGCTCCATACTAGAGGCAATACCTGCAAATTCGGAGAAGGTAACAGCAATGTTGGAGAGCAGCAGCGCACCCATTGCCAGGGTAGACAGGCGGATACCAAAGCGCTCGCGCACCAGCGATGCAATGCCTTTACCGGTAACACAGCCCATTCGAGCAGCGGTTTCTTGAACAACAATCAGCAGGAAGCACATAAGAGGCACAGTCCATAGCTGCGAGTAGCCAAACGTTGCGCCCGCGCTGGAGTAGGTTGCAATGCCACCGGCGTCGTTACCAGCAAAAGCGGCGAGAAGACCGGGACCCATTGCCATCAAGATGTACTTGAGGCTGTTTTTGTTGACCGGAGCTTTTTGCTTAGACGTGTGTTTGCTCTGATCGAGTGCGCTGTTGTTATCCACAGAAAGCTCCCTGACAGCTTCCTGTTCTGTGATTATGTCCTCTACCTCGGCGTTATTCTCTTGTGCCATTTACATCACACTCGCAAGGGAAAGGGCGTAAGAGAGGACGAAGAATGTCACCACCGAAAGGCTCATGGAAATCAGGGTAAGCGTGAGACCTGAGGTTTCCTGGTTTTTCTCCTCACGATGGCGAAGTACA
>CAUORV010000161.1:0-2897 GCA_963507085.1 uncultured Atopobium sp. | reverse complement strand
GACTTCTCTGATTCAGACATTGCTTCTCCTGTGACAAAACTTCTTGTAACAAGAAGAATTGTCACAAAAAAAGAGGAAGGCGTAAACCTTCCTCATCAAATTAGTAAAGCTTGTTGAGAATTCTTAGCTGTTAATAGCTGTAACAACAACGCGACGGTATGGATCATCGCCCTCAGAGTGTGTTGTAACTTCGAGATTATCTCGAAGCGCAATATGAATGATACGACGCTCATAGCCACTCATTGGAGCAAGAGAAACCTTACCAGTCTTCTTAGCACGAGCAGCAGCAGAGAGCGCCATCTCCTGAAGTTTATTGCGGCGGCGACTCTTGTAGCTTTCAACATCAACAGATACTGGATAGTGGAAGTGAAGCTTAGCGCTCATAAGAGAAGAGAGAACCGTCTGAAGAGCCTCAAGCGTATTGCCGTGACGACCAATAAGAATTGCAAGATCTCCACCGGTTACATCAAGAATGAGTTCACCGTCTTCACCGTCGTACTCATCAATTGCACAGCTATTCTCGCCAAAGAACGAGAGAAGCTCTCTTAGATAGAAGACAGCAGTATCAGCAATCTTATTCATCTCAGCATCAGTAAGCTGAATTCCAGCTTCAAAGTGCTCTCGAATTGAAGCAAACTCGTCTTGTGAATCAACGACAGGAGACTCATTAAGAGCGTTTGGCTCAGAAACGAAAGTCTCATCCTCCATGTCGTCCTCCAGTCAATATAAAAAGTTTAACTAGTAATCTACTATAACAAATTCTGTAAACAAAAGTTGTTTTGCTTAACACCAGCTCTTAGGCCTTTTTGTGAGGGCGTGGCTTCTTTTCTTTTCTAACCACGTCTACCTCAATTGGCTTATTAGCCATTTGAGCCTGTGCCTTGAGCTTCTCTTTTTCCATAATGCGCTTGGTAATAAGCTGCTGCTGGGCAAGCTGCCAAATACCAGAAGTTACGTAGTAGAGAAGAACGGCTGCTGGCACAGTCCAACCAAACCAGAGCATCATGAGGGTCATCATGCCGCCCATCATGTACTGCTGGGTACGCTGCTCACCGGAGCTTGTACGAGCGTTTACTGCCATGGAAAGGAAGGTAGTAAGGCCAAACAAAAGAACAAAAATCATGTAAGGGATAGCGGTAACAAAGCCATCTACAGCAAAAATGTCGGATGTTGCACGCGCAATAGAAGGAAGAATGTTGTAGAAGCGGGAGTCTACTGGAACCATCTTTGCAACGGTAAAGAGTGCAATAAAGATAGGGGACTGTAAAAGCAGTGGTAGACAACCACCAAGAGGATTGAAGTTGATCTCTGCGTAAAGTTTACGCATCTCTTCATTCTGCCTTACAGGATCATCGGCATAACGCTCCTGGATTTCTTTGAGCTTTGGCTGAACAACACTCATGCGAGCCATAGAGGCTGTCTGCTTGTTGGTCATTGGAACCAGGATAATACGGATGATGATGGTAAGCAGGATAACTGCCATACCCCAGTCTCCCGAGAATGATTGAAGTCCCGCTAAGACTGTGTATAGAAAGTTAACAATCCAATCCCACATATTTCCTCCGGTGCGTTCCTTTACGGAACGGGATCGTATCCTCCCTTATGAAAAGGGTGACAGCGAGCAATACGCTTAAGAGCAAGCCAACTTCCCTTTTTAACACCGTACTTTTGTATAGCTTGAACTGCATATTCAGAGCAAGTAGGTCTGTAAATACAGTGCGGCTTAAAAAGGGGAGAGATGTTTCTTTGATAGAAACGAATAGCACCTAGGAACAAGTTTGCGAGAAAAGAGCCTTGTCTTTTCTCGCTCATTTGACCCCTGTCTTTCTTAACAAAGCATCCAAAGAAACGCTTATATCAGCAGGATTAGTGCTGTGTGTATCTTTAGTCGCAAAGAGAATAATGCCGTATCCCTCAACAGGTAAACCGCTCTTTCGAGCTGCTTCGCGCAGAACGCGTTTACACCTGTTTCTAAATACGGCGTTACCTAGTCTTTTTGGAGCTACAAAGGCTACCTCGGAAGGATGTGCCTCAGTGGATGGTGCTACTCGTATACGAAGAACAGAACTTTGAGCCCTCTTCCCCGCAGAGAAGACCCTTTCAAACTCTGAACGAGATTTAATGGTCTTCACAGAAACATTCCTTAGACAGTGAGGCGCTTACGGCCCTTAAGGCGACGACGAGCGAGAACGGCACGACCATTCTTAGTTGCCATACGTGCACGGAAACCGTGGGTAGTTGCGCGCTTGCGCTTATTTGGCTGGTAGGTACGCTTCATAGCTATTTCCTCCCGAACGGGTACAGTATCGATTAAAAAGCCTACAGATTGTACTCGCGTTTATGGGTACCTGTCAAATTTTCTACGCAAATACCTCAACTTTTTCTCTTTTTTATTCAAAAGCCTAGCGAGAAAACCTTTCATTTTGAAAATTTCACTTGTGATAAGTGAAGAAATTTGTTGAAAGGAATATTTCTGCAAGCTGAAATATGTCCGTTAAATGCTACTATCATTCAGTACGTCTTTCACAAAGATATAAAGTTATCTACAGATGTTTAACACTTGTTGAAAACTTTCATTCATCGTGAAAGAAAACGAAAAGTTTTCTTCATTTGTTTAACAATTGTTGAAAAGGAGGTGTTATGGCAAGAGATTTCTTTCCTTTTGTTGAGGAAAACACAAACCAGAATGAAAAAGATGCTGGTTCTGATAATTCTCTCACCGTCCGTTATGCTGCACGTATTGCAGTGTATGACGATAAAGCCGCAGCACCTCGTGTTGTTCTCGTAGAACCAAAAGACGTTCGATCTTATCTTGATGAAATTGCAGCTACCGTTAACCAGCTTGCTCACGAGCAGGGAGGAAAAATTCCTTTTATGGTTATGCGTGAGATTGTGGA
>CAUORV010000160.1:0-2922 GCA_963507085.1 uncultured Atopobium sp. | reverse complement strand
ACCTGATATGCATCTCTATGCATAAACTTCATCTAATATGCTTAAACATGAATAGACTTATATAAGGAATTTAACTATCGATAAATTCTGTCTCTACGGAACACACCTAAGTCGGATAATCTGCTCAAATGAGGGCATTTTACACATCTAATGACGATAATCTGCATGTTTGTGGTAATTTCTGCGTCATGTATACGTCTTTTTAACAGATTATCCGACTTAGGTGTGTTTTGAACTGCCTCCCATTTCTCGTGTCCAAGAAATGGGAGGCAGTTCACTCTCGTAGGTGGACGTTTTTTTGTGCCGTATGTAAAGGTTTCCTGCTCAAGTTATCGAGCAAAAAGTTCCCAAAAAGCAACAGCAGATGACGCAGCAACATTGAGTGAATCTACCTGATGTGACATGGGGATGATGGTGGTACTGTCACAAGCCTTAATGGTTTTCTTATCAAGACCATAGCCTTCACTACCAAAGAATAGTGCAGCTTTTTTACCTTTTACCAGCTCTTTATTAAGAGGTACTGCAGAATCTGTGAGTGCAAGTGCACACGTAGTAAAAGAATGAGCTTTAAGCTTTTCAATAAGGTCCAGTGAAGTTATCTCTTCATCCAAACGAGTCCAAGGTACCTTAAGAACCGTTCCCATAGAAACGCGCAGGACACGCCTTGAGAGGTTGTCGGCGCACTTGGCAGTCAAGATAACAGCATCTACATTGAGGGCCGCAGCTGACCTAAAGACAGCGCCAACGTTGTTAACGTCTACTAAATCTTCTAGTACGGCAATATGCTTTGACGTGCTTAGAATCTCTTCTAGCGATGCACCTTGAGGTCTCCTCATGGCACAGAGCACTCCTCTATTCATCTTGTAGCCAATAAGCTGTGTAAGCTGCTCATCTGGAAGAATGAAAATAGGAACGTCATCTGACAAAGGATGGAACTTCTCGACAATTTGCAAAATATTATCTGTATGAGAAGTATTTGCAAGAAATGAAAGCGGCTTGCAGCCTGCGGCAAGCGCAGTCTCAATCACAAAATGTGACTCACAAATCATGACGCCGCGAGTTGGGTCAAGACGATTACGAAGCTGGTTATCAGTCAATCGAGCATACACATCAAGGCGGCTGTCGTCAGATGAATCTATGTGAATAACTGGATGTGTTGCCATAAATAACGTACCTCTCGCCTCTTGATAGACAGTATTCTCTCACTCTTGAGGCAAGAGTAACGTCATGTATTCCTAGATTACTTCTGTAGCAGCTTTCTCTTGAGGAAGAAGCTCAGAGAAACCAGTGAGACAGAGGAGCAGACAAGTGTGCCCTGAAGCGCAACCTGAGAATAATCTGCAGTATCAGGAAGCTGTGACTTCTTCTGAGCTTGCTGAGGCTTCTCGGGAGTGTGCATCTCAGGCGTTTCTGGAGTAGTCTCAGGCTGCTTCACATATACGTGAGTCCAATTTGCGGTAATAGGTGGCTGAGAAGTATCACTTGTGCCAATAACAAGATTGACCTTTAAATGCTGGTATGAATCAAAGTGATCTGGATCTGCGGATGTTGGAGTAAGCAGATATTCAATTCGATACTGACCAACAGGCAAGGTGTCATCCTGGTACGAAGAATAGACAACATCCTTGAAATGGTTTGAGAAATAAACAGCATTGCCATCGGCATCAACGACACGAGGCGTGCCATCTGGCAGATAGCTCAAATCAACAGTAAATTGGCCGTTTTCAAACAGTTGAATATCGTAAGTGTTACCACCAGGAGTTCTGCTGATAGCAATATCTCCATTATGAGTAGCAGCACTAACAGGGAAAAGCTGAGTTACATCTTGAGATTGGATTTCTGCCATAAGGCGAGCTGTCACGGCATCAATATCCAATACTCGCCTTGTGCCTGCATCAACCGTGTGATCATAGTTGTAAGAAGAGATGGTAGCTGGCGCATTCTGAAGACCAGCGTCAATAGGCTTTAAAGTAGTTCCAGTATCTGAAACATATGCGGTGTGTGCGAGGGTGTAGTAATACGTAATATGTGTCACATACGTAGTTGGACGGACAACATTACCATCGCCATCATAGCCAGAGGAAATCGTATAAGAGTCAACTTCTTTGTGGTCAAGAATGTCATTACCCACTACCTCTGGAGCCTGGAACAGACCTTGTTTTTCAGTCTTATTTCCGTTGCTATCAACAAACGTTGTGAGGTTGCGATCAATATCAGATATACCTACGTGCATGGTATAGATGTAATAGAAGCCATGCTCTTGATCGTACGAGAGCGTTTTTTCCAGCTTATACTGACCCATAGGCAAACTAGTATCAATAACAGCAGTATTATCCTGACCAACCGACCCTTGTGCCAGCTGACCATGAGCAATGTAAGAATTAACTCTGTCTCTGTGAGCCTGAATATCATTGTCTGAATCAAATTCAAACACCGGAAGCAAAATTCTACGATCAGTTACGCCAGCAAGCTCCGGATGAGTCTGAATGTAAGCATCTACCGCTGCGTCATCTGTTGTATAGCTCAAGGAATCATCTGGCGAGAAAAGCGACAAGTCAAACTGGTCTCTATCTAGGTAAACAAAATCACTTACCTTGCTAAAGTTTGGATGTGAATTAGGGTTAACTGCCTCATAAGGCTTAACTTGCTCAAGGTTATCAAACGAAGTTGAATCATTGCCCACAAGAGGCGCAAAATCAGAAGGTAGAAGTTCATACGATTTGACATCAGTATGCAGCAACAACTGATTAGCAGAATGGGAATTTGATTGAATAGTTGATGCAGTAGCAACAGCAATTTTAGGAAAAGCTGAAGTGCATAAAAGAAGAACAGCAAGAGCAGTACAAACGCATCTAAGTTTTTGCGTGATACTATTGACTCTAGTTGATGGCATACGCTATTGCTCCCCTTGCAATTGGTAAA
>CAUORV010000159.1:0-3010 GCA_963507085.1 uncultured Atopobium sp. | reverse complement strand
ACACGAAGTGGATATTGTTTGCGAGGTGCCATGGGTTTCTCGCCATGCTTTACTGCTGCAAGGAACCGGTGTTAAGCACAGGCTGAGCCTCGGACTCGCCGCAGAGAACAACCATAAGGTTGGATGCCATGACGGCCTTGCGGTCCTCGTCGAATTCAACGACGCCATTCTCGGAAAGCTGAGTGAGGGCCATGTCAACCATGGAAACGGCGCCCTCGACGATCTTTTTACGTGCAGCGATGATTGCCTCTGCCTGCTGGCGGCGGAGCATGGCCTGCGCAATCTCTGGGGCGTAGGACAGGTGGGTAAGGCGAGCGTCGTCAACGGTGATACCAGCAACGGAAAGGTTGCGGCTCAGCTCGGACTGAAGCGCCTCGGAGACTTCCTCGATGTTGGAGCGCAGAGTAATTGCGGTGTTGGACTCGGACTCGTCCTCCATGTGGTCATAGCTGTAGATGCTCGCGACGTGCCTAAGCGCGGTCTCTGCCTGCATAGCAACGTAGCTGTCGTAGTCGTCGACGTCAAAGAGAGCCTTTGCGGTATCGCTCACGCGCCAAACAACAACCTCGGCGATTTCGATTGGATTGCCCATACGATCGTTGACCTTGAGAACGTCGCCGTTCAGCGTGCGAGCACGGGTGGAAATGATGGAGGTGTGCACGTTCACACTTGGAGTAACGCCTGCAGCGAGAGAAGAGAGGTCGCCCACGTTTGTAGACAGGGTCTTGGCATAGTAAGGATTTGCCCAACGAAGGCCCTCGTCCTTAACGGTGCCAATATACTTACCAAACAGCACGCACACCTTTGCCTGACCAGGCTGAAGGCTGAATAGTCCGCTCGAAACAAACAAACCTGCAAAGAAGAATACCAGCGCGCCAATAATGCTTGGGAATGATGGATCTAGGCGAGGATTTCTGTCTGCAGCTATAGCGCTGAGTACAAAACTTACCAAAAACAGTGCTGCAACTGCAAAAAGAGCAATGGTAATCAGCAGGAACAGCCAACCACTCTTGGACTTAATGATTTTCTCGGTGCTCATAAGATCTCCTTTGTGACAATGAGCCTTCTGTTGGCATCATTGTGATATCACATTGATTGCAAGTCAATAGAAATTTTTATTTAAATATTGTTCAAATATTGCAGGTGAGACGGCGGTTTTCGGAGTGCAGCGCGACACAGACGTGCGCGCTTGGTCGCGCGTGCAGCAAGAAGATCGACGCGCGTGGCGAGAAGATCGTCTCTTCGGGAAAAGCAACCGACCTGTAAGGCTTGGGCTAAGCGCGCCTGATTTCTACAAAGAATCTGTAACTTTTGCCTAAAAGCATCAAAGAATCTGTGGATTTGCCTGGTTTTGTTAAAGAATCGGTGGCTCAAATACAGATTCTTTGCACTTTTCAGGCGGGCCTTTCGTGACGTGACTTTTGGATCCAGAATTGGTTTTCACGGTCGTTCCCATAGAGCCTGATTTTCTCGCCAAGTCTGAACGATTTGCCGGAAAAGTGCACCTTGTCTGAGCGATTTGCCGGTTTTTCTCATCATGTCTGAGTAAATTTACTCAGACATGATGAGCTTTTCAGGCTCGCAATCAGAGCCAATCAAAAAATGGGAAGAAACAGCTTAATCGCACAAAAACACACCTCGGGAGAAGCCCCAAGGTGCGTTCGGTGTGCACTATTACCTGGTCGCGTCCGTCCCAGCCTCGCGTCCGCCGCAGCTCGCGCCCGTCGCAGAGCCCGCAGCGCGATGTGACTCGCGGCCGCAGCCGTCCCGCGGTGCGCGTCGTGCTAGTCGATTCGAGCGTCTACCTCAAGCCAACCGAGCTGCTCAATGTTGCCCTTGACATGCTCGCAGGACTTGCGCCATGCCTCAATCTCGGAGTCGGAGAGCTCGGGCACAAAGACCTTCTCGACACCATTGGCGCCGATAACTGCAGGAAGTGAAGAGTAGAAGCCAGAAACGCCATACACGTCGGTGAGCAGCGTGGAGACTGGTGTGATCAGCTTGGTGTCGTGGACAACAGCCTTGATGACCTCGACGGCGCCGTTTGCAATGGAGTACTCGGTGCACTGCTTGCCGCTGTAGGTGACGTAACCGCCCATGCGTCCAGCCTGCTCGAGCTCTGGCAGGTCAAAGGTCTTGCCCGTCTGAGCTGCAACTTCGTCGAGGGTAAGGCAACCAATGGAAACGTGCGACCAGCAAGCAAACATGCCGTTGCCGTGCTCGCCAAGCATCCAAGCGTTGATGCAAGATGCTGGATAACCGGTAGCGCCAGAAAGTGCGTGGCGGAGTCGAGCGGAGTCCAGCGTGGTGCCGGAGCCGATAACCTTGTAAGGATCAGCGCCGGTCAGATACTGGAGCTCGGTGGTAACAACGTCGCATGGATTTGCAATGTTAACCCAAACGCCATCGAAGCCAGCGTCTGCAATGCGCTTTGCAAACTTCTTGGCCTCGTCAGTGGTAACAAAGAGTTCGCCATCGCGATTGCCCGCAGCAGCAGCTACGTGACCTGCAGCGTTAACGATAATGTCGCAGCCAGCAAGCTCCTCGTAACGGTCATCAAGCTCAAAGACGCGAGCAGGGTGTGGATAGAATGGCATTGCATCTAGCAGGTCGTTTACCTGAGCCTTGCAGAGGACCTCATTTGTGTCGCTAATGTAGAGCTCGGTAGCAAGTCCCTGGTAAAGCAGGGCGTTTGCAACGTGTGCGCCTACGTGATTAGCGCCGATAATACCAATTTTGCTGATGAGAGCCATAGTCCACCTCTTTTGTCTTGGCAAAATACTGTGCTTGTTAGCTTAACGGTTTTCTAGACAAACGGGAAACGATACAAAAAATGAAACATATTAGATACAACAATCCCCTCAACGTGCCAATTTGGCCTGTAAACGGTATAGTAGTAACCCAAGATTTGGAGAGGAACTATGGGATACAAGACACCAACATGCTCTATTGCGCGTAGCTGCGGAGGCTGTGAATGGCTTTCGGTCCCCTATCCTATCCAACTTAAGCG
>CAUORV010000158.1:0-3014 GCA_963507085.1 uncultured Atopobium sp. | reverse complement strand
GTGCAGATTATCTTCATTTGATGTGTAATATGGCCGCAATTGTGCAGATTATCTGTCATAGGTGTGTTCCTTAGAAGCGGAATTTACCTATAGTTAGATTTTTTATATTTCGCTATTCATTATTCAGCATATTAAATAAAGTTTATGCATATAAATGTATATCGATTAATGAGACCTCTTAGCCGTCAGGCAAGATGCTCTAGTTTCCTGGTTAACTTAGTTAAAAGCTAGTCGATTCCCCAGTAAGACCTACCAAAACCGCACTATTTGCACACCAAGCCTAAAAGCCGAAGCTAACACGCTGCAGAAAGAAAAAACCGACAGCGCTAAGCTGCCGGTTTGAAATCAATGGTGCCCCCGGGCCGATTCGAACGGCCGACACCCGCTTTAGGAGAGCGGTGCTCTATCCCCTGAGCTACGAAGGCATGTGGGATATTCTACTCACGTAGGCTCGCGTACGCAAATCTTGCTAGCAAGCTAGCAACTGCGTGACGAGAAGTGCTATGCGCTCGCTACCGCTTGCGGCGCCGGCAGCAGCACGAAGCCGCTACTTACGACGAGCCTTGCGCTCGGCCCTCTTTCTGTCGTACTCGGCCTGACGCTCGAGGTAGAAGTCGTTGAGCTTCTTATCGGTCATGCCAGCAACCTTAGCCTCAATCTTCTTGCGAAGAGGACGCATCTTAAAGAAGCTGTAAACAACCGAACCAAAGATGCAGAAGTAAGCAAAGACCAGCATGATAGCAGAAATCATACCAACGCCAGTGTTCAAATCCCTGGACTCAGGAACCATATACGAAAGCACCAGCGTAATGATGGTTGCTACAAAGCCAAGACCCAAGAAGACCCACCAAACGCGCTCGGCGCGATGATAGTCTGGATCTGCGCGCAGCATTGCCTCAAATCCACGGCTGCGGATATCCTCGCGCTCGCGCTGACGAGCACGTGCAGCACGCTTCTCCTCTTTGCTCTTTGGGGCGCTGGAGCCAGAACCAGAGCCACTCACGCGCACAGACGCAGCTGCCTCTCGTACTGGTTTAGCAGTAGCAGCAGATTTGCGACCAAAAGCGGAATACGAAGGACGCTCAGTCTCCTCAGAGTTTTCTTTCTTTGAAAGGCTTGCGGTAGCCTCACGCGCTTCTTTGGTTGCGCCTGTAATGGTGTCACGCAGTGACATTGGTCTCCTTCAGTGGTACAAACTCAGTTCCCGTAATAATCTGGAATGCCGTACGATAGCGCTCGGACGTGCCCTCAATGACCTCTTCTGGAAGATGAGGTGGCTCTCCTTGCATGTCCCAGTGGGCTTTCAGCCAATCGCGTACATACTGCTTATCGTAGCTTGGCTGAACGTGTCCCTCAGAATAACCCTCAGCAGGCCAGAAACGGCTTGAATCAGGTGTAAGGCACTCATCAATAAGTGTAAGTTTTCCGTCGATAAAACCAAACTCAAATTTGGTATCCGCAATAATAATTCCACGAGTTGCAGCATATTCTGCAGCGGCCTTATAAATTGCAAGCGAAGCTTCCTTCAGCTGAGTAGCAACATCTTCGCCAACAATCTCGCAGCAACGCTCAAACGAGATATTCTCGTCATGATCGCCAAGCTCAGCCTTAGTGGAAGGGGTAAAGATTGGCTCAGGAATCTTTGAGGCCTCGGTCAAACCGTCAGGCAGCTTAATGCCGCAGACGGTGCCGTCCTGGTCGTAAGTCTTCTTACCAGAACCAGTAAGGTAACCACGGACGATGCACTCAATTGGCACAGTCTGTGCTTTCTTTACCAGCATAGCGCGGCCAGCAAGGTACTCAGTGTAATCTGCAAACTGCTCAGGAGTCTGATCTGGCAGAACAGAAATCATGTGGTTAGGCAGAAGATCCTTGAAGCGATTGAACCAAAATGCGCTAATACGCGTCAGAATTTCTCCCTTAAAAGGAATCTCATCAGGGAGGATAAAGTCAAAAGCACTAATGCGATCGCTCGCAACCATCAAAAGTTTGTCGCCACAATCGTAGATATCGCGGACCTTACCGTGCGAATCGGGACGAAGCTCAGCTCCAGCCACAATGACCTCACTTCTGCGCAAAGCGCGTTGTATTGCAGGACTTTTGATTGTACGGCAAAATGCCCAAAAATCGGCCTACAACAACGTTTCTGTAACAGAGATATTATTTTGGGTAAGCACCGGAAGATGCAGCGAGAAGGTAGTGCCCTTTCCAAGCTCGGATTCTACCGAGATGGTGCCGTTGTGACGGTCCATAATCTCTTTTGTAATTGCCAGGCCTACGCCAAGACCGCCTGATGCACGCTCACGACTTTCTTCTGCACGCCAGAATCGCGAGAAGGTCTGTGGAATGTCCTCAGGAGCAATTCCCATGCCGTCATCAGACACGGAAATAACCGCATCGGTATCGTCAATTGAAACGGTTATGACAACATGACCACCGTCATCGGTGTAGCGGATGGCGTTGCTCAGCAAATTAGTCAGAGCTTCTCGGATCAAGTCCGAGTCAATATCAACAAAACAGTTGCCCTCGGGCGTCATATCCACAAAGGTCAGCGTGCGATTATTCTCCTTGAAAAGCGTCTCTTGCACAGCAACAATACTTGCTACCATTGCCACAACATTAACGCTTTCTGGGTTGAACTTTGTCTTGCCGTTCTCAAGCCTTGAAAGGTGGAGCATGGCATCTACCAGGCGAGAAAGACGTCTACTCTCAGACACAATGTTTTCCAGGCGCTCTTCATCTGCAGGCAAGATGCCATCTTGAATTGCTTCGACGGTAGCCATAATTGCCATGAGTGGAGTTCTGAGTTCGTGCGCAACATCGCTGGTCAAACGGCGTTCAAGCTTAATGTCTCTTTCGAGTGAAGACGCCATGTCATCAAAGGTTTCTCCCAGGCGCCCCAGTTCATTCTCGCCACGGATACCTGAACGAGCTGCAAGATTGCCGCTTCTAATCTGAACAGCCGTCTCGGTAATGCGACGCATAGGCTTGGTAAGCGAGCGCGAAGCCAAAAT
>CAUORV010000157.1:0-3065 GCA_963507085.1 uncultured Atopobium sp. | reverse complement strand
GATCAAGCTCTGTCTTGATGCGGTTCAAAGAAGCCTTAAGCGTTTCAAAGTTGCCGCCTGGAAGGTCTGTTCTTCCTGCAGAACCCTGGAAAAGCGTATCGCCTACAAAAACGGCGCCAGCAGCAGTCCCTTCTCCCACCAAAACAATGCCGCCAGGAGTGTGACCAGGAGTTTCCATAATCTTGAACTGTGCTGTTCCAATGGTCAGAACATCTCCCTCGTGGAGAAAACCGTCTGGCTCTGGAGCATCATCATAAATCTCGTTTGAGTTATGAGCTCTCTGCGCAAGCTCATTATCTGCTTCGTTGATGAGGTACTGAGCGCCAGGCACAGCAAGCTTCAAAGCCTTAACGCCACCAACGTGATCAGCATGGCCGTGAGTAGCAACAATGTACTTAAGCTCAAGGTTCAAGAGCTGTGCAGCAATCTCTGCACCCGATGCACCGGCATCAATAATCATGCACTCATTACCAGAAACGTAAATGTAGCAGTTGGTCTCAAGAGGACCCACTTTAAAGACGCCAATCTGGTCTTTTGCGTGATGGCAACCACCATGACCGTGATGGCCGCAGCAACCGCCATGACCGTGCTCACCGTGGCCATGCTCGCCATGATGACCGCAGCAGCCACCGTGTCCGTGCTCTTCCTCGTGATTATGACCGCAAGAGCAGCCCTCATTTTGATTAGCCATAGAGTCTCCTTCTCATCTGATTAGCGCCTTCACCTGGCATAATACGACGAGCGTCGTAGACAGAAGGCACGCGAGTTACAAATGCAAATAAGGTATCAAGCAAGCTGGTATCAGAGATTGAAACCAAGAAGCGCATACGTACTACGCCCTGCTCGCCCACTTGTGTAGCAGCAGAAAGAATGTTTGCGCCAGCGTCAGACAGCGCAACCGTGACGTCTTTAAGAAGGCCCATACGGTCTGTTGCCTCAACGACAATCTCTACCCTAAACTCAGTAGCGCCGCTGGCATCCCAAGACACAGGGATGATACGCTTTGGATCGTTGAGCAGGTCTTTAACGTTAGGGCAATTGGCGCGGTGAACAGAAACGCCACGACCGCGTGTAATGAAGCCCACAATATCGTCACCTGCAACAGGATTGCAGCAATGCGCAAGATGAACAAGCAAATCTGGATCGCCGTTTACCACAACGCCGCAGTTAGACTTCTTGGGACGACTGCCCTTGGCGGTACGAGAAATAACGTAGGAGCGAACCAAAGGCTGATCGTTTGCAATTGCCTTGTTCTTCTCCTGAAGGCGTGCCGCATTACGCTCTTGCTCAGTAACAACCTCGGGATTTTTCTCCTCTAAGATTTCACTCACGCGATTAACAACCTGCTTAGCAGACTGATTACCTGCACCAATTCCCGCAAACAGATCATCTACACTGCGATAATCAAACTGCTCGGTGAGCTGATCAAGCGCCTTTACCGTGCGCGTAGCGCTGATGCCATAGCCACGCTTGCGCAGCTCTTTTGCAAGCTCAGAACGACCGCGTTCGGCATCGTCAGACTTGTTCTCTTGCGAGAAATACTTGCGGATCTTTGCACGTGCAGACGGCGTTTTTACCAGCGTCATCCAGTCGCGAGAAGGGCGAGCGTTCTTGTTAGTCAAAATCTCAATGCGGTCACCCATCTGAAGCGTATGTGTCAGAGGAACTACAGAGCCATTGACGCGTGCACCAACACAGTGATTGCCCACCTCGGTGTGAACAGCGTAAGCAAAGTCCAGAGGTGTTGAATTGACGCGCAAGCTCATGACCTCACCCTTTGGCGTGAATACAAAAATTTCATGCTCAAAGAGGTCTACGCGCAGGTTATCCAAGAACTCGTGAGGATCGTCAATATCGTCTTCAACAGCCCAGTCAAGACTGCGGCGAATCCAGTTGATAGTTGAGTCAATAAGCTTGTCTTCAGAGGACATCTTGCCCTTTGAATTGCCCTGCTCCTTATATAGCCAGTGAGCAGCAATACCGTACTCAGATGCCTCGTGCATCTCGGCGGTTCTAATCTGAATCTCAATAGGGCGACCATCAGGGCCAATAACTGTTGTGTGCAAAGACTGATAGAGATTTGCCTTTGGCGTTGCAATGTAGTCCTTAAAACGACCAGGCATTGGATGCCATAGCGCATGGATAGCACCAAGTGCTGAGTAGCAATCGCCTACGTTTTTAGTAATAACACGCAGAGCGATAAGATCGTAGATGTTGGAGAACTCCCTGCCCTTGCGGACCATCTTTTGATAAATGGACCACAGGTGCTTAGGACGTCCCGTAATCTGGAAGTCAGTAAGACCGGCGGCATTAAGCTCATCAGTCAGAGTCTTTTTAGCGTTGTTGAGATCATTCTCTCTTTGTGCACGAGAGTCAGAGACCATGCGAGCAACACGCTGGTACTCCTCTGGTTCAAGCCAGAAGAAAGACAAATCCTCAAGCTCCCACTTAACCGAAGAGATACCCAAGCGGTCAGCAAGTGGTGCATACACGTCCATGGTTTCTCGCGCCTTAAACAGACGACGGTCCGGTGGAAGTGCTGCCAACGTACGCATGTTATGAAGACGGTCGGCAAGCTTGATGATAACAACGCGGATGTCCTTTGACATAGCAAGGAACATTTTGCGCAGGTTAAGCGCTTGTTTCTCGTCCATTGAACTGACTTCGATGGACGTAAGCTTTGTGACGCCGTCAACAAGCTCAGCAACTGACTTACCAAAGCGAGAAGATATCTCATCGAGTGAGGCAGACGTATCTTCTACGGTATCGTGCATGAGGGCAGCGCAGATGGTGTCTTCATCCATATGAAGATCGTGCGCAAGAATAAGGGCCACTTCAACTGGGTGGTTGATATAAGGCTCGCCAGAACGACGGCGCTGATCTTTGTGATAGTCAGCAGCAAAGGCATATGCAGCAGCAATCTTTGCCTGAGCTTCCTCAGGCAAATATGTGCGCACGGCTCCCTCAAGCAGACGGTAATTATCCGCGCCTGGCGCCTTGGCCTCTTTTGTGGTCCTCTCGTCACTCATCAGAGGACTCCCTTCCCCCATCAAACGTTGAACCAA
>CAUORV010000156.1:0-3151 GCA_963507085.1 uncultured Atopobium sp. | reverse complement strand
AATTCCCGAATATATAAAAAGTTTTTTCTGCTATCAATAGTTTACACGTTGCGTTGAGAGATTGAGTTCCCCCAACACTCAATTTCATTACTAGGTGGCCCCGACCATCTAGATCTCTCGTTATACGAGGCAACGTATGCCATGGAGGCAGGACGACTATTAACGTGGTCGCACACATGTCGCCCTGCCTCATGGCAATCTCTTTAGAGCTGTTTGCTCTGTTATTGATATACCCATTATTTTAAGTTTTTAAAAGTAAGATTCCTATTTTCATGCTATTTTCCTGCGGTTTTATAAGAATTAAAAATCAGCTTATACAAATCATCTAAAAGCTAAAGCAAGATGATTTGTAGGTTCTTTGCTAGTGCGGGAAATTGTTGATACATTATTTTGCATAGTTCAATTGATTTTTGCATATCTTTTGTATAGCCAATTAATTCCAAGCGGCAGGGCTACTTATGATTTATTTACGTAACAGGTATGCAATCTTCTTCAAATTTCCGCTTGTAAAACAACATAACAAATTGTATCTGAAGATATTTTAGTGTAGTATGATACGGTAACAACACGGGACTATGCATAAAACATACGCATGTTTTTAAGGCATCGTTTGAGCAGATGGGGCTGTGAGATGGCTAAGGCAGGTGTTACCAAAAAGACCGACCCAGGTTTGGGTAGGACAGTAGCAAGGTTGTTACAAGAAAGTGGCAAGCGCCAGGTAGACCTGTGCGAATTCTCACATTGGTCACGTGCGTATGTCTCTTACATTTGCACTGAGCGTCGTAAGTGGCCTTCATTTGATAAAGCAAAGGTTATCGCTGACTTCTTCTCCTTAAGTCTTGATCAACTTTGGGTTGAGCATCTTAAAGATCTTGTTGATGCTGGCGTGGAGCTTACAGAGACGCAGAAGAAGAATTTAGCTGAGGGTGTTAATCTTCCAAATCCTACTGTTATGCATGACGGAAATGACAATAGAGAATACCTCCAACCTGTTGCTTCCTCGGGGAACGGCTCAGATTACACGCTCCCGGAAATTCTTGGCATCGAATAAGTATTTTTGACTATTTTTATTGTTTACAATGCCATACTTGCTGTATACGCGTATGATTCAGCGTTGTTCAGATTGCATGGGGCTATCTGAAGAGTAGGAGATGTGCAAGATGGCTGGACTACACTGTTCAGACTGCGCTTTTAGCTCGTTTAAATTTAACGAGGACGCCCAGATGTATCAGGCGTACTGCTCGCGCGGCTATTTGCTGGCTGATCCACATATCCATGAGCTTTTTGCCATGCACTTTGCTAAGTCTCCAGAGGATTTTGTTCCCGTCAAAGATCCGTTTAATCGCGAGTATCTGAGAAAGTCATATATCTGCGGAGAATTTATTAAGCGCAAGGATAATTTGGGTTAACGGTATGTCTTAAAACCCTGTTATGTAACATAGCAGGGTTTTATTATGCTTCTGACGTGTTTCTCGTTTAATCAATATCAAAGAATTAAGTAAATATCACAAAAGTTGTTATGTAACGCTTATAGATTTCTGCATAATTAGTTAACTTTCTGTTATATGTTGCCCTTAAAACAAGGTAGTATTGATTTGGGGGAATCTCCTTATTACAAGGGGATTTAAAACATTTATAAAGGAGCGGCAGCAATGTCGAGGCGACCACAAACAGAAAGTTGTGACACGCGTCACAGGCTTCTTAAATCCGCAGAGCAAGAGTTTGCTTTACAGGGATACGATAAAGCTTCACTAAGACAGATTTGTGCACATGCAGGCGTTACCACGGGCGCTCTATATTTCTTCTTCGATAACAAAGAGGACCTCTTTAAGAATGTTTTGATCCCTGTCACTGAAGGCGCAATTCAAATTCTTGAAGACTACAAAGATCATCTGCTGCTCTCTGAGGAAAGAGATCTTGAAGACACTCCTTTGGGTAATAAAGAAACGCTCGAGAAATTCTTAGACCTTCTGTACGGAAATAGGTATGTAGTGCAGATTCTTGTGAATAACCGAGAAAACCTGCATGTTGTCCATTTCTTTGAAGAGTTGACTGAGGTTATCTCTGCAACCATCAGAGCCATTCTTTATCCTAACGTTGCGCAGGTTAAGCCCTATGATGAGTTTATTATTACCTGGCTTGCTCAAACTGAAATGACCACCATTGTCAACATTCTTAAAAATGATGAGACTCGTGAAGAGGCTGACGGTCACATAAATTCAGCAGTAATGTTTACGCAAGGTGGCATTAAAGCCTTAGTTGAAGAACATTAGATGCTCATCTGTGCATAAAAATTGACAATATCTACTTATTTCCGTTATCCTCTTATAAGGTATAAATCACCCAAAGGAGACCTTTATGAAGTTTAATAAGCTCGGCCTCGTAGCAGCATCCGCTTCTGCCGTTCTTGCACTTGCTGGCTGCAATCTTATTCCAAATCTTGCTGATCCAGGAACCACTACTGGCGGTGGTCAGCAGCAGCAACAGCAGCAGACTGCACCTGATGCAAATACCGCAACCAAGCCTTCAGATACTCGTGCTGGTGACTCTGACTCTCAGCAGCTCTATCAAACTCTGATGGACAAGCACAACACTTCAGAGCAGGTTACCAACGTTCAGAAGTACGTTGATGATATTAAGAAGACTGGCGATAAGACTGAGGTTCTTATTGACACCGATAAGATTACCGTTACCGTTACCGGCATTGGTGTTGACTTTGAGAACTCCAACGGCTATCTGGTTGAGGTTGTTAACAAGACCGATACCAACATCTTCATTCAGACCACCGACACCGCTATTGGCAAGGATGAGCTGAGCTTGTTTGTTAACGCAGCTCCTAACGCAACTACCAAGGGCTTTGCATTCTTTGACCCAGGTGTAAAGATGGACGCATCCGCAACTGTTCGTGGTACCATCCTTGCTCTTTATGGTTCTGACTACAGCATGGATTCCTTCAACGTTATGTTCTAAGTTTCACTTAGTTCGTTGACTGCAAAGGCTCAGCTTTTAGCTGAGCCTTTTTTGTTAGCGAGAAACCCCGTCAAAAGCAGCTAAATGAGTTAGTGTTGAGGTTATTAGAATCCGTTAGACTATAGAGTTGTTAGCTATTAGAAAAGCATGTATGCACTGCATATAAGGAGCTACGATGCTA
>CAUORV010000155.1:0-3158 GCA_963507085.1 uncultured Atopobium sp. | reverse complement strand
GGCCAGTGAGGCCGAGCTTAACCTTGGCTCACCAATTCGCGCAGGTATTGTTCCTGTCTCCGTTGATCAAAACGGTAATGGAACCTATCTTGCTGTAACCAGAAATGACGGTACGCTGCACCTGATTAGAAGAAACGGTTCTTCTCTTGTTGAGGAGAAGCAAGTCAAATTTGCAGCAGAGTCCACCTCTACACCAACTATCAGCGGTTCTAATGTCTTTGTTAACGGTGTCGATGCTGAGGGCTACGGAACTATCTCTGTGATTTCTCTTGACACCTTTACGGTGACTGACCAGGCTCGTGCTGGCAAGGGTAAGTCTCAGAGCACCCCTCTTGTTTCTGTTCAGCAAAATGGTACCTATGCCTACTTCACCGTAAACGGCCTACCTGGTGGCGTATGGGTATACAAACTGGGCACCGGCCGAGCAGCTCAGATTTATACTCCAGATAAAGATCACCAGAACTACACCACATCGTCAGTCATTGCAGACTTTGAAGGTAACCTTTACTACACCAACGACTCCGGCACGCTTTTCTCGCTTATTAATCAGAAACCTTCTGGCGAGAATACCCAGCCATCTGGAGACATTTTTAGCAGGACAGATTCCACAGCTACCAACGTGCCAGCTCAAGATCCTTCATCTCCGGCTGCGCATGAAACTTCCTCGACCACCGCTGCGAGTGCTGGTGAGGAGGTTACAAAGGCTCCATCTGAGAACAAGACTGCAGATAACAACTCTGACGAGAAGCAGCTTCCACCTACTGAATACTCAAATAAGCAGGCCGCTGCCCCACAGCAGGTGTCCTCTGCGCCTACCATTCCACTTCTGAGTGTCTTTGGTTTCTTTGCTTCTGGCGCAGTTCTTGTAGTATTTGTAGCGTTGCTTAAGAAAGAAACTGCTGCAATTCACCACGTTTCCAATGGCCGAGGCCAGGTGAGATAGTGGTTAAGCTTACAAGAGAATCCAAACGGATTCTCTATTTGGCAGCATCAATAGTATCTTTTGTGTTCATGCTTTTCTTTGCATGGACATTGATTCAGTATTTCTTTGCGCCCGCTTCAAGCACTTCTGCTCAAGAAGCTCCTGCCGCACAAGGCCAGACGGTATCAGGTGCTTCTGGCACGCAAACAGACTCTCAGACTGCGCAGTCACAAGGGAGCTCTAGCTCAGACGCTCAATCAAATGCTGATGCGTCTAAAACGCAGGATTCTTCTAATCAGAAAACGTCGGAGCCTTCTAGCTCTGGTAACTCAACAAACGCTGTAGCTGCTCCTCGTAAAGAGAATAGTGCGCTTTCTGTAAGTGTTACGGTTGACGGTTCTGCAGCCAAAGGGTCTTCATTTACCGTTAACCTCCAGGTGCAAGAGGGTACGTCAGTCTATGACGCATTGCTTGCAAGTGGAGCCGGGGTAAATGCACGTAGCACGTCGTTTGGTATGTACGTTGCGGCTATTAATGGGCTTGCAGAGCGTGACCATGGTCCACAAAGCGGCTGGGTATACTCAGTTAACGGTGTTCAGCCTAACTACACGTCAGATGCATATGTTCTGCATGATGGCGATTCGGTTGTTTGGACGTACGTCAACGCGGTGAACTAATGAATCCCGCGCGCACAAGCTTTTCTCGCCTTCATCCACTTGCTACGGTTGTGCTGTTTGGATGCGAGGTTGTGCTTGCCGCATTTTCTTTTCAGCCTTTCTGTGCGCTGATTGCTTTTCTAGGAGCGCAGCTTTGTACAATCCAGTTGTTTGATACCAAACATGCTGTTAAACAGCTTGTATGGTATGCTCCAATTATTATCTTGATGTCGATAATTAATCCGTTTTTCTCGGCATCTGGCTCTACCGTTTTGTATTCTTTTGGGCACACACAGCTGTACGTAGAAAGTCTGGTGTACGGGGCTACCTCAGGCCTGGTGCTCGTAAGTACTTTGAGCTGGCTTGAGTGCCTATTTGCAGTAGTATCGCCGCTCGAGATGTTACAGCGATCAAGCGTGCGCTTTCCAGGATTACAGCTGGTCTTAAGCCTTTCTGTGCAGCTTATGCCGCAGCTACTTTCTGATCTGACAACAGCCCGCCAAATTCAGTCAGCAAATACCGCAGCTAGAAGGTGTGATTCTACCGCACAGGCTCACCGGCAAAGCAACGTTTTAGGCCAAAGCCGTCTTTTGAGCGCGAGAAAAACTATTGTGCAATCAGCTACCACCATTAACGCAGTGTGTATGAGCGCGCTGGAGAAGTCGATAAGTACGTTTCAGTCTATTGTGTCTCGAGGTTGGGGGATGGCAGGACACAGGAGCAGATGGAGCGCTGAAGTGCTTGACGCCTATGATACTGTGGCGTTGCTGGTATTTACTTTCTTAAGCGTCATAGCAGCGGTTTCTTTGTATATGCTGGTACAAGCTTGGGAGTTTTACCCCACTATGCCAGAGTTCCAAGTGAGTTTTTGGTATCTGGGCGTAGTGCTGTTTAGCGTTTTACCAGCAATTTTTGTGCGTATTGATACTGTCTTATGGGAGCAGTCTGTATGAGTGAGCATTCTTCCTATATTCAGAATTCACTTACTACTTCAGTTAGTAAAGAAGTAGTTCTTGCTATTCAAAATCTCTCGTTTGCGTATGCTCTAACTCCAGACCGCAACGTTGTAGAAGATTTTTCCTGCGATGTTTGTGCTGGTCAGATTAGTCTTTTACTGGGACCAACTGGTTCAGGCAAGTCCACCATTTTGAGCCTTATTAAGCCTGAGATTGCGCCTCAAGGTAGACGAGAGGGTTCAATTATTGTTTGCGGCCAAGAGGTTTCTACGATGACGCAGGCGCAATCCGTAGACACCATTGCATTTGAGCCGCAAGCCTCTTCACAAGCACTTGTGTGTGAGACACCTTTGAAAGAGTTGGCTTTTGGCCTGGAGAATCGAGGCGTTTCAGAGAAAGAAATGCGCCGTCGCATTTTTGAGACGGTCAGTTTCTTTGGCATGGAATCGCTCTTGCATAAACGCTGCAACGAGCTTTCTGGCGGAGAACAGCAGCTCGTGGCCCTTGCTGCGGCACTTGTCATGCGCCCAAAGCTGCTTTTGCTGGATGAGCCAACCTCGCAGCTGGATCCGTTTGCGCAGAAGAGTTTCACCGCGCTCCTGGAGCGAGTGGCGCGCGAGCTCA
>CAUORV010000154.1:0-3170 GCA_963507085.1 uncultured Atopobium sp. | reverse complement strand
AATCACTATCGGAGAGCGCTCCGAAGTTCCTGGCCTTCTTGTAATTCTCCACGGCTCTCTGCTGATGCCAAAGATAGCTGCTCTTCTTGCTTCCGAAAAACTTGACGCGACCAAGCTCCCCCAATGCCTCGTCATTACTGCGCCGTCTAATCAAGACTGCTATTCTCCCTGGCCAGCAACAAGCGTGCGAACCGAGGCTCCTAATTTTGGAGGACATGGAAGAGAATTTCTTTCTGATGTCGTACTTCCATCTGTCGAGAAGTACGCTGCTCTAGCTACCCATACCGCTCAGGGCACGTGTCCTCTTACTTTGCTTGGTTATTCATTGTCAGGTTTGTGCAGCCTCTTTGAGATGCAAACAACCTGCCACTTTGACCAATATCTTCTGGCAAGTCCAAGCACGTGGTTCCCTAATTTTGTTGAAACTTTTGATACGAGTCATGTGCGTTCAGACATTCGCTGGTGTATCGCAAGTGGAGAAAACGAAGGTGAACACCATCCTGAGCCTCTGCGTTCAGTAAGGCAAACTACAGATACGCTGGTAGAGAAGCTGTCGCCTGCTGCTCCGAATTATCAACGTCTGCTGGATTCCTATGATCATCACAAGGGTCTTGAGCTGAGATTACAACGGTTGCTGCAGTTTGGATTTGATGCGTAGAGGACGATTTATTGCGCGGAAGCGATTCTTGTGTGTAAAGGCGATGTTGATGGCTTGCCTAACGGTCTGCTAAGACAACCGCCTGAGCAGCGCTGATTGCTAAAAAAACCCGCCGAGGCGGGTTTGAAATTCTTATGGTCGCGGGGGCAGGATTTGAACCTACGACCTTCGGGTTATGAGCCCGACGAGCTACCAGACTGCTCCACCCCGCAATGTAAACGCTTGCGCGAACAAGTACTATACCTCGCAGCTCTCAGTGAGTCAAGCAAAATCGACGATTTTCTCGCCATGAGGGTATGAGGCTTGCGTACAAGAGCCAAGAAAGTTGCGCTGTCGCCAGCACAATTGGGGCCAGACGGCTAAACTATTGATACTGTCTTTGGGGCGCTGTGCTTGCGCCAAACAGCTATCGAAGGACTTTTGAGGATGACATTACACGAGCTCCTGGCGCTCTTTACCAGCAAGAACATCGAGTACACTACCGCACATCTTGACGCGGTGGATCAAAACGCACAGCTTACCGATGTTGCAAGCGATTCTCGTGAGGTCACCCCGGGCTCGCTGTTTGTTTGCAAGGGCGCGAGTTTCTCGCCAGCGTATCTAGCAAGCGCGGTGGAAGCTGGGGCTGTTGCGTACCTCTGCCAGCAGTCGCTCGCGGAGGAGTTGCAGGCAGTGGCACCAAACGTGGCCGCTATTTGCGTGGATGACGTGCGCCTTGCCATGGCCTACGCAGCCGCAGGCGTTGCAGGCCACCCCGACAAGAAACTCACAACCATCGGCATTACGGGCACAAAAGGCAAGTCTACCTGCTCGTATATGCTGCGCGCCATTCTTGACGGCGACGAGCCGTACTCCAAGTGCGGCGTGATCGGCGGCATCGAGGTGTTTGATGGCAAAGACACGCAGCCCGCGCACAACACCACGCCCGAGGCTCCTGAACTGTGGCGTCATCTCAAGCACGCTGCCGAGGCCGGCCTCCCCTACGTTGACATGGAGATTTCCAGCCAGGGCCTCAAGTACGACCGTACGGTTGGTCTCAATCTGAGCGTCGCGGTGTTCTTAAACATTGGAACCGATCACATTTCCCCTGTTGAACACCCTACTTTTGAAGATTACTTTGAGAGCAAGCTGAAGATTTTTGACCTTGCTCGCGTGGCCGTTATCAATAAGAACACGATGATGTTTGACCAGGTCATGGAGCGTGCACAGAGGTGCGAGAAGGTCCTGACCTTCTCCACAACCGATTCCGACGCCACCGTTTGGGCGGACGAAATCACCCCTCACCAGGGCATGGTCACGTTTACCGTGCATACCCCAACCTGGACCGGCGCGGCCGCGCTGCCTATGTCCGGCCTCTTCAACGTGGAGAATGCTCTTGCAGCAATCACCGTTGCTGACTACCTGGGCATTCGCGAGAAGGACGCCGTACTTCCACTGATGAACGTTAAGGTGCCAGGCCGCATGGAGCTCTTGAGCTCGCCCGATAACAAGGTCACGGGCTTGGTCGACTACGCCCACAACAAGCTTTCCTACCAGAAGCTTTTCTCGTCAACGTCCAAAGAATTCCCTGGTTATGGCCGCTATGTGGTCATGGGAGCCGTCGGCGGCAAGGCATACAACCGTCGCCAGGAGCTGCCGGAAGAGGCGGCCAAGTGGGCTGACCTGATGATTTACACCACCGAGGACTGCAACATGGAAGATCCTGCGGTGATTTGCGCGCAGATGGCTGAGGCCACGCCCGAGGGCGCCGCGCACAAGATTATCCTTGACCGCTACGACGCCATTTACGAGGCAGTTTCCGCTGCTTACGACGACCCTCGCCCGGCGCTGGTGTACCTGCTGGCCAAGGGCGACGAGCCGTTCAACATTATCGGCGGCAAGCACGTTCCGTGGATGACGGATGCTGCCGCGTTCAAGGCTGCTGTTCGCGCCAAGCTGGACGAGCGCGCTGGCCGCGCCGCGCGCGGGTAGCGGCGCCGGCCGCGAGTGCGGGGGTAGCGTCGTGTGCGTACAAACTTGCAGTTCAAGCGCGCGAAGCGCCGCTGCGAGTGCACGGGTTTCTCGCCAGGTGCTGATGCAAGTGCAAGGGTTTCTCGTCAGGCGCGGATGCAAGCCTGAAAAATGCATGAAGTCTGAGTAAAACAGCTCAGACTTGGCGAGAAAATCCGGCAAATAGCTCAGACTTGGCGCACTTTTCCGGCAAATCACACAGACTTGGCGAGAAAATCAGGCTCCATGAAGGTGCGTGTGAAGATGCTCATGAAATAAGCCTTGGGTATGCTTAAAACTCTGCCTGAAAAGTGCAAAGAATCTGTATTTCAGATACAGATTCTTTGACAAAATCAGGCAAATCCACAGATTCTTTGATGGTTTTAGGCAAAATCCACAGATTCTTTGCAGAAATCAGGCGCGCGGCGGTCGCGCGGTGGGCGCGCCGCGCGTCTGGCGAGAAACCCCGTCCACTCCCAGCGCTTTCGCACAAGAAAGCCCGGTACCCACACGAAGTGAATAC
>CAUORV010000153.1:0-3174 GCA_963507085.1 uncultured Atopobium sp. | reverse complement strand
GAGTGCACCATCGGAATTGGTATGCTCCACGATGGTATTTATCAGATTGTTGACCAAGAGCATGAGAATGTTGGTCTTCAGATTCCAAGCTCTGGTGCATCATACGAGGTTGGTGCAACCGCAATCTTCAAGGGCGCAGCACATCCAAACGCCGCTAAGCTCTGGATCGAGTATGCATTGTCCCCAGCATGCGTCGATCTTGCTCAGAAGAACGGCTCTTACCAGTTCTTGGTACTTGATAATGCAAAGCAGCCAGAGATTGCTACCGAGTACGGTCTTGATCCAAATAACGTTATGGACTACAACTTCGAAGATGCTAAGAAAAACACCGAGCAGTATGTCAAGGACGTTATGCAGGCACTTGGTGGCGGAGATAGCCGCTTTAAGACCGAGTAAACATCACGCGGATAAGCAACTAAACAATGCTGTTGCTCAAGGTCTGAGTGGCAGATTATACTGGGTAGGCAGAGATCTGCCTACCCAGTTTCACATAGAGCTTTGCGTATAGGTTTAGTGTTTCAGAGTTAGGACCAGCATGGCAAAATCCCAGAGCGCTCGACTCGAGCGAAAAAAGCTCCTTGGCGATCCAATTTTGATAACGACCATTGTCGTTCTTATCGCCTTCTTAACCCTTTTTATTTTGTATCCACTTGCCATTCTTATGGTTGACTCTGTAGTTTCAGATAACGGAGTTACCTTTGATGTCTTTACTCGTATTTTGGCCATGCCATCCTTTAGCCATGCAATTACCAACACCCTTAGGGTTGGATTTGCGGTAGGCATTTTATCAGCACTTATTGGTCTTCTTTTTGCCTATGTTGAAATGTACGTAAAGCTTCGTACAAAGTTTATGACAGGCCTTTTCCGTGTGGTATCCATGCTTCCTGTTGTTTCTCCGCCTTTTGTACTGTCCCTTTCCATGATTATGATGTTTGGCAAGAAAGGCCTGATTACCCGCGGTCTTTTGGGAATTTTTGACAACAACATCTACGGATTCTGGGGCATTTTTATTGTTCAGACCATGTCGTTTTTCCCTGTGTGTTACATGATGCTTAAGGGCCTGCTTAAAAACATTGACCCATCCCTTGAAGAAGCAGCACGTGACATGGGTGCAAGCCGCTGGAAGGTATTTACCAGCGTTACACTTCCTCTTATTTTGCCTGGCCTAGGCAATGCTTTTCTCGTCTCATTTATTGAGTCAATTGCAGACTTTGCAAATCCAATGATTATTGGTGGCTCCTACGATACCCTGGCAACAACTATCTACCTACAGATTACAGGCGCGTACGACAAGCAAGGTGCGGCTGCTATGGCTGTTGTTCTTCTTTCCATTACGCTGCTTATGTTTGTTGTTCAGAAGTTTGTACTGGAAGCAAAGAGCACGTCTACACTTTCGGGTAAAGCAACGCGAGCTAGGATGCTTATTACAGACAACTCAGTTCGCATTCCACTTACCATTCTTTGCGCGTTGGTTGCTCTCTTTGTTATTGGCATGTACCTCTGCGTTCCTTATGGTTCGTTTGTTCGTTCCTGGGGCTCAAATTACGAGTTAACTACTAAATGGTTTGAGCAGGTATTTACCAAGTACCACGGCTTGCAGGCGTTTAGCGACTCGTTTATGCTTTCGCTTATTGCAGCACCAATCACTGCTCTGCTTTCGATGATTATTTCTTATCTGGTAGTAAAACGCCGCTTCCGTGGCCGTGGTTTTATCGAGGCTGTATCCATGCTTGCTATGGCAGTCCCTGGTACGGTTTTGGGCGTTGGCTATATTCGCGGTTTCTCAAGCGGTGTTATGCACACAGGATTTTTGCAAGGCCTGTATGGCACGGGACTTATCCTGATTATTGTCTTTGTCGTGCGTTCGCTTCCTACAGGAACACGCTCGGGCATCTCGGCACTTCGACAGATTGATAAATCAATTGAGGAGTCCGCATACGACATGGGCGCCGACAGCTTTACGGTGTTTATGACCGTTACGTTGCCGCTGATTAAAGATTCGTTCTTGTCTGGCTTGGTAACGGCGTTTGTCCGCTCCATCACCGCAATTTCTGCAGTTATCCTCTTGGTCACACCAGAGTTCCTGCTCATCACCGTTCAGATTAATGAGTTTGCTGGTAAGGGTTCATATGGTATGGCCTGCGCCTTTGCAACAATTCTGATTGTTATTACCTATGGCTCGGTATTGCTTATGAATTGGGCCATCAAACACTTTGGCACCAGCCGAGCACTCAAGGAGGAGTAACACATGGCTACAGAGAAAAAAGGCGTTCGCCTTGAGCACATTTCCAAGATTTATCAGGATCAGAAGACTGGAAAGGACTTCTACGCAGTTCAAGACGCTAACATCACTATTGCTCCTGGCGAGTTTGTAACGCTGCTTGGTCCTTCTGGCTGCGGAAAGACCACTATTCTGCGAATGATTGCTGGTTTTGAGAGCCCTGATGAGGGAAAGATTTTCCTTGGTGATGAGCAGATTGATGAGCTTACTCCAAACAAGCGCGATACTGCGATGGTGTTCCAGAGCTATGCACTCCTGCCTCACTACAACATCTTCGATAACGTTGCCTATGGTCTCAAGCTCCGCAAAATGGACAAGGCGGTAATTCGCGAGAAGGTCCTTCACATCCTTAGTCTTGTTGGACTTGAGGGCATGGAAGAGCGCATGACCAACCAGCTTTCTGGCGGTCAGCAGCAACGTGTTGCTTTGGCTCGCGCTCTGGTTATTGAGCCAAGCGTGCTCCTCTTTGACGAGCCTCTCTCAAACCTTGATGCGAAGCTCCGCGTTGACATGCGTAACGAGATTCGTCGTATCCAGCAAGAGGCTGGTATTACCGCCATCTACGTCACACATGACCAGTCAGAGGCAATGGCACTTTCAGACAACATCATCATTATGAAAAAGGGTGTTGTGGACCAGGTTGGCGATCCTCAGACGGTTTACTATCACCCAGCAGACGAGTTTGTTGCAGACTTTATTGGTGAGTCAAACTTCCTGCATGCAACCATTGCAGACAAGCTTGATTCTGAGACTGCGCTTTGCCGCTTTGAGGGCCATGAGTTTGAGGCCGGCGGATGTTCTCACCTGGACAAGGGTAAGGAATGCTGCATTGTTCTTCGTCCAGAGTCTGCACGCCTTGCTGACGAGGGAACACTTGCCTGTGAGGTAGTTCT
>CAUORV010000152.1:0-3189 GCA_963507085.1 uncultured Atopobium sp. | reverse complement strand
TGCCGCAACCAAGAATCTCAAGCCAGCCCGTGTTCTTGCAGAAACGGCAGCCCTCACCGTGGCAAACACCACAAGAAACGTCTACCTCGCAGCTTGGCTCGGTGAATGGGAAGAAGTGAGGACGATAGCGGGTAGCGCGGTCCTTACCAAAAATCTCACGAGTAAAGTGGTCAAGGGTGCCCTTGAGGTCACCAAAGGTGATTCCCTCATCAACAACAAGGCCTTCCATCTGCGTAAACTGAGGCAGGTGGTTAGCATCTGCTGTGTCAGGACGGAATACCGTACCAGGGCAAATCATGTAGATAGGAGGCTCTTTTGTCTCCATGGTGTGTACCTGAACGCCAGAAGTCTGTGTACGAAGAAGCACGTCAGACTCGCCCAGTACGTGCGACTCTTTTCCTTCTGGTGCATTATCCACTACGTAGAACGTATCCTTACCAGAACGGCTTGGATGGTCCTCTGGAGCATTCAGAGCTGTGAAGTTGTAGTAGGTGGTCTCAACATAAGGGCCTGTCTCAATGGTGTAGCCCATGCTGATAAAGATGTCTTCCATCTCCTCACGTACCTGCTCAATGAGGTGCTGAGTACCAGGGCTCAGACGACGACCTGGAAGGGTAATATCAGTTGCCTCAGCATTAAGCTGAGCCTCAAGGGCTTCTCGCTTTAAGACAAGCTGACGCTCGCGAATAGCGGTCTCAACGTTAGCACGAACGGTATTTGCAAGCTGACCCATTTGAGGGCGCTGATCTGCGGGAACCTGACCCATCATACGCATAATTGCGGTAAGAGAGCCCTTCTTTCCCATTGATGCAACGCGCACCTTCTCAAGTGCTTCAAGGTTTGTTGCCTTAGCAATTCCTTCAAGTACTTGCTCGCGAATTGCCGAGAGTTCCTCAGACATTCCCATGTAATTACCCTTTCAATAGAAAACCGCCCCTGAGCATATGCCCAAGGACGGAAAATTTCCGCGGTACCACCTCGGTTGATTGCACAGTTTTCTCTCTGTGCAATCCACTTGAAAGCCTAGTCTCGTTAGGCAGACGACTTCCCTACTAAGCAATGACGCCGTTCAAGTTGTAGCTCGGGAGTGAACTCTACCAGCGCTGTGCAGGTGTTTCTCAACCACGAACACCCTCTCTGTTCACAACGTGCTCCGGCAAACCTCTCCGTCAACGCACTTTGTTCAGAGTATCACACTGTGCGAGTTTTGAGCAGCAGCACAACCCTTTTTACCAGAAAGATAAACAAAAGCGTAACAACCGCGAGAAGAACGATGGTTCCTCCAGGTTTAAGGCCAAGCTCATAGGAGACAACAAGTCCACCAAGTGAGGTCAGCATACCCACCGTGCTTGCATACAAACAACATTGCTTCCAACTGCGGGAAATCTGCAGAGCGCAGGCAACAGGAACCACCATCATGGATGAAACAATAAGTGAGCCAACCGTTCTTGCTGCTACAGCAACCACCAAAGCTACTGCGATAACAAAGCCAAAGTTAATAAGGCTTACAGGCACACCTACACAACGGGCATGACGCTCGTCAAAAGACATCAAGAAAAGTTCTTTTCTGAGGAAGAAACAAAAAGCAACAGCAAGTACACTGATGGCCACAATCATCTGAACTTCTTGCTCGCTCACGGTCAAAATTGAGCCAAACATAAAGCTGTTGAAGCTTGATGAATTGGGAACAAAACCTGACAAAACACCTGCTAGACCAATGCCTGCTGCCATAACAATAGCAACTGCAAGCTCTGACTGATCTTTAAAGTGACGACGCACTCCCTCAACACAAAGCGCACCACCCAAACAAGCGGCAATTGCTCCGGCAACAGGATTAATACCTGCAATCATGCCGCCTGCAACACCTGCAAGAGAGGTATGTGAAAGAGCATCGCCAATCATAGAGAGGCGCTTCAATACAACCGTAACGCCTACAAGCGGGATAATTGCTCCCAGAAGAATTCCTACAAGAATTCCTCGCTGCATAAATACGTATTCAAACATTTATGCCCTCCTCTCATGCGAGTCTTGGGCATCTTGAACAACGTCGGACGCAGGACCAAGGGACTCCGTTAAAGCAAAATCATCTAATTTTCCGCGATTGTGGTCGTGGACATGATGAGAGTCAAGGTCACAGTGAGCTCCATGAACTGCACAGTGATCATGACCGTGACCCCTACCTGCAATTTCTGTAGCTTTGTGGTCAGCAACTTCAACAACTCGACAAGCCAGCGCATCAAGAGCTGCAAGATCATGCGTAACAATAAGTACCGCAAGATCTCGAGCTGCATGGGCTTCTCGCACTAGGCTATAGAAATGATTGCGACTCTCTTTATCAAGACCAGTTGTAGGCTCGTCCAGGATAAGGAGTGATGGGTTTCCTACCAGCGCGCAGGCAAGGCGAACTCTCTGGAGCTGTCCTCCAGAGAGTTCCCTAATAATACGCGTGGAAAAGTCAGTCATACCTACAAGGTCAAGTGCCTCAAGCGTGCGCTCGCGACGCTCTTTTGCGCTCATCTTTACCTTTTTGGCACGAGCATACTGACTTGCATCTACTAGCTCGACGACGCTTGCAGGAAAGCGATTAACCGATTCTGAAGGCAGCTGTGGGACATAGCCTACACGCTCCCAGTCTTTAAACCGAGTCGAGGACGTTCCAAAAAGAAGTGACTTACCACTTGTAGGTTCAAGCTCACCCACCACAATACGAGAGAGCGTAGATTTACCTGCGCCGTTATCACCAATAAGCGCGCAAATCTCACCTTGATGAACGTCTAAATTTACATCGCTTAAGACACGCGTCTTCTTGTAAGAAAAACTCACGTCTTGAAGCGAAACGGCTAGCTGACTTTCCTGCAACACATCCTCCAAACATCCAGCCTAAGCTGGCAACACACTATGCGAGAGCGCCCTCAAGAGCCTTGAGGTTCTCGCGCATAACAGAGAGGTAATCCTCGCCTGCCTTGAGCTCCTCGTCAGTAAGTCCCTCAAGTGGGTTGAGCTCTTCAACACGAGCTCCTGTTGCTTCAGCAATTGCCTGAGCAACCTTAGGGCTTACCAGTTCCTCCGTAAAAATAACCTTTACATTATGCTCTTTTACGAACTCCGTAATCTCTTTCATTTCCTGAGCATTCGGCTCTGCATCTGCCTCAACACCCTCAATAGGCATCTGAGTGAGACCATAAGCCT
>CAUORV010000151.1:0-3212 GCA_963507085.1 uncultured Atopobium sp. | reverse complement strand
CTACATTCTTAACCCACTCGCGGTTCTCTAAATACCAGTTGATAGTGGTAACAATGCCCTCTTCAAATGGAGTTTCTGGATACCAGCCAAGCTCTTCTTTAATCTTATCGGGCGCAATACCATAGCGACGATCGTGACCCTTGCGATCAGTAACGTAAGAGATTAGATCCTCAGTAATCTGAGTGTCACCAGTGATTCTTGCAACTTCGCTAATGATGCGCTTAACAATGTAGAGGTTGTTGCGCTCGTTATGACCACCAACGTTATAGACCTCGCCAAGGCGTCCAACTTCAAGAACCATAGCAATTGCCTTGCAGTGGTCATCAACGTACAGCCAATCGCGAACATTTAGTCCATCGCCATAGACAGGAAGAGCCTTGTGCTCCAAGCAATTCTCAATCATTAAAGGAATGAGCTTCTCAGGGAACTGATAGGGTCCGTAATTGTTAGAGCAACGGGTAATTACTGCAGGGAATCCGTACGTATCATGCCAGGCCTTTACAAACATATCTGCAGAAGCCTTAGATGCAGAGTAGGGGCTGTGTGGGCTCAATGGTGTAGTCTCGCGGAAGAATGCCTCTGGATCATCAAGTGGAAGTGAACCGTAGACTTCATCAGTAGAAACCTGCAGGTATCTGTGGTCTCCGTAGGAGCCCTGGCCATCATTCCAGAAAGACTCTGCAACGCTCAGAAGAGCGACAGTACCCATAACGTTAGTGTCAGCAAAGGCACCTGGATCCTCAATAGAACGGTCTACGTGACTCTCTGCTGCGAAGTTAACAACGTAATCAGGATGATAGGTCTCAAACAGCTGTGTTAGAGCCTCTTTATCCCTAATATCTACATGAGCAAAGGTATGGCGAGGGTCTTGATTATATTCCGAGAGGTTCTCAAGGTTGCCTGCATACGTCAGAGCATCCACGTTCAAAATATGAATGTCCTGATTTCTTCTAAGCATATAGTGGATGAAGTTTGAACCAATAAATCCAGCTCCACCAGTTACCAAATAGGTCTTCACACTAACCTCTTTCTACCTTCGAAAGATATGTCGCAAGAGCCTCCTGCCAAGGCCTCATACAATTTCCAATGGTACTCTCAAGATGACCGTTTACCAAAGATGAATACGCAGGGCGAGAAGCACTTTCTGGGTGCATCTCTTTCCACTGAGCAGAAGTTACCCTACGAACCTTACAGTCAAGATTGCTGCCAGCCATAATGGCTTCAGCAAAATCAGCCCATGAACATGTTCCTTCATTAGTTGCATGATAGATGCCATAGTTCTCAGTGGCTGCAATGCACAAAATTGCGTGAGCTAGATCATTTGCACTGGTAGGATTACCCACTTGATCATCAACAACGCTAATCTCTGGATACTTTGCTCCAAGGGCTCGCATGGTTGCCACAAAGTTCTTACCAACATAGCCATAAAGCCATGCCGTTCTTACCACAAACGTTTGAGGATTTGCTGCAAGTGCAAGTCCCTCTCCCGCCAATTTGGAACGACCATACGCAGAAACAGGACAAGGAGCATCTTGTTCTGTACGAGGTGAGCTTTCTTTACCACTAAAGACATAGTCAGTAGATACTTGAACAAGCTTTGTCTGCGTAGCACTGCAAGCTCGTGCAAGATTCATAGGACCAAGTGCATTTACCGCAAAGGCCATCTCAAAATTGCTTTCGCAACCATCCACATTTGTTGCGGCAGCACAGTTAATAACAAGGTCATAACAATCATGCTGGTCAAACCATGTATTTACCACTTTTGAACTGGTAATATCAAGCTCGTCTGCATCGGTATAATCAACGTCTGGATCAATAAACAGCTCTGGAATAGGGCCAATTTCAGAAACACCGGTTTCAAAAAGACGTTTGAGTTCATTGCCTAACTGACCATGAGAGCCAGTAATAAGAATACGCATGTTACTCCCCTTTTTCAGAAGGAAGAATACGTCCTTCTGCAACGCTTTTGAGGTGCTCGCCATACGTAGATTTACCGTAACGTTCTGCACACTCGATGAGTTTAGAACTATCAATCCAGCCGTTCTCAAAAGCAATTTCTTCTGGAACGCTTACAGGCAGACCTTGCGCAGTCTCAACAGTGCGAACAAAGGTAGATGCCTCAAAAAGAGACTCCATAGTTCCAGTATCTAGCCATGCAAAGCCACGACCAAGCGTGACAACATCAAGTGTGCCATCATCAAGATAAAGTCTATTAAGGTCAGTAATCTCATACTCACCACGAGCGCTTGGCTTAACCTGTTTTACCAGTTCAGTGACACGCTGATCGTAAAAGTAAAGTCCAGTAACAGCGTAGTTAGACTTTGGTTGAGCTGGTTTTTCTTCAATTGAAATAGCGTTGTAGTTCTTATCAAACTCAACAACACCAAAGCGCTCTGGGTCATCAACGTGATAGCCAAAGACTGTGGCACGACCTGCGGTTTGTGCTTGCTGGGCAGCCTTTCTGACAAGTCCTGAAAGACCGTTTCCAAAGAAGATGTTGTCTCCAAGAATCAGAGCTGCAGCGTCATCACCAATAAACTCTTTACCAATGACAAACGCCTGAGCAAGTCCATCGGGAGAAGGCTGCTCAGCATAACTGATGGAGATACCAAAGTCAGAACCGTCACCTAAAAGTTTCTCGAAATTTGGAAGATCGCGTGGCGTAGAGATAACTAAAATATCTCTAATACCTGCAAGCATAAGCGTTGATAGTGGATAGTAAATCATCGGCTTGTCATACACAGGTAGAAGCTGTTTAGATGTAACAGTTGTCAGGGGATAAAGCCTGGTACCGCTACCTCCTGCAAGAATAATGCCTTTCACAATCTACTCCTCATCAATCGAGTTTCTCGCGCAATGGTACTTAGAATAACGCTCATACGTAAGCTTACCAAAGTCCTATTCAACGGCCGTAATTCTATATAGTCTGTAAGGACCTTCTCGAAGAACAACCTCAAATCCAGGATCTTTATCGGTGATTTGTAGGCCTGAGAAGAAATAGCTTTGATCTCCTAACAAAGCTGGATTTTCCAAGTCGAGCAACAGGACATATCTTGCTCCAGTTTCTCGGACCGCCTGCTGAACCTCTGGATTAGTAGCTACCTCATTAAGCTTTGTACGAATAATTACACTTTGTGGCAATTCTTCTTCTTCAACTTTCTCTCGATAGAAAATATTCATGCCATAAAGTGAGTTGAGAACCAACGAACCAT
>CAUORV010000150.1:0-3222 GCA_963507085.1 uncultured Atopobium sp. | reverse complement strand
CTCCTGGCGACGTGCTGCTTTCGCACTTTGGCCTGGACGCCGAGGGCATTGCCGCGCGCGTCAGGGAGTTCCTGCTTTCGTAGCCTTTGTCATATTTTGATGGTACAAGCGATTAAAGACGGGATGAAATTTGAAAGGAAACTCTTTAGGAGAGACTATTTATTCTCTTCGTCATAGTAAGGGATTGACGCAGGAGCAGCTTGCAGAGGGTATTTGCTCCCCGGTTTCTCTTTCAAGAATTGAAAATGGCCGCCAGATGCCCTCCAAAGTAATTCTCGACGCATTGTTGAGCAGACTTGGGGCGAGTACCTATCAACTTTGTGACGTTTTTTATCAAAGTGATTGCCAACGTAGCTTTAATGAGATTACAAGACGAGCAAGTCTGCTTATAGAAGCAGGTAAAATCCAACAAGGCCTATCCTTGCTGGAGGGCTTGAGTGAAAATGATGCATCTCATGCATTGGAGCGGCAGTCAGTTTTACTTATACAGGCAGCCGCACAACTCAAGCAGAACAAGGATCCTGAAGATTCATACGTCAAGTTACGTGAGGCTTTGGAGCTTACAAAGCCTCATATTGACCTATCTGATTTTCGACATGAACTTTTATCTCCTATTGAAGCTGAAATAATCGGTTTGATGGTTGTGGCACTTCAGCAAAAGGAAGCTCGTATTGAGGCTATTCGAGTGGGAGAAGAACTTGCAAGAAACCTTTCCGATCAGCAATCAAGCAGCAATGACTTTACGATTGTCCGCATCAACCTTGAAGTTAATATATCTTCCTGCTTGGATCTTGAGGGAAGGTTTGAAGAAGCTGCTCAGCATGCGTATCTGGCAAGAGATTTGAGTATTGAAAGTCATGAACAGATACTTTTACCCGTGATTTTTTATTTGATTGGTCGATCTGAATTTCGGAACGGAAATATTGAGAAGGCACGCTCAATAATGCAGACGATTATTCCGTATATGGAACTAATCGGCCAACATGATAATGCGGAAATGGTACGTGCTTTTGTTAAAGAGAATCTAAGCACTCAAAATTAAACTTAGGGCTTAAAACCAAGTCTAAGCGCTCAGAGACAGCGAGCAAGTCAGCCTACATTTTTCATTACCAAAAGTTAAAAATTTTACGTGCCATGCTTATTATTTTGATACTTTGCATGGATACTTAACATTTGAGGTAATACAAGAATTGTCACGAGATGTTATGGATAGCCTCCTCTTCTTTCGAGATGATGTATTCATCAAAGAGAGAGGTAGGCGATACATATGACCATCATTGTTATTGTAGTTAAGCACTAAAAGTGCGGGATAGATACCTCTTTTAGATTTATTAAAAGAGGTATCTATCATTTTGTGATGGTCATTTAGATGATTTTCTGCGATTGGAATGGAATGAAAAATATAAAGTATTTTTTAAAGAATGTCGGTAAACGAAACGCAATCATTTTTGTACTAGTACAAATTGTGAGTTCTTGCGTCGTTGCCGGTGTAGCTCTTTTACTGAGCTCACTTCTCAATACGGTTTCCGAAGTCATTATTTCAGGAGACATTGCTCGGTTACTTGAATATATAGGCTTGTGCTGTATATATGCCATAGCAACTGGCATCCTTCTTATGCTACAGGGATATGTGCGTGCCCACTTGGTTCGCGACACCGTAATTAAGATGAGAGATTCTGCCGTAAAGGCTTATTTGCGGAGAAAAGATACTGTAGATATAAATGAGAACAGCGCTGAGTTTCTTTCTCTTTTAAGTCAGAATATGGATACCATTGAAAAAGATTGGCTTGGCGGGCTGCTTGACGCATTTGCTTCATGCTGCGAAATTACTATTGCGAGCCTCTTGCTTTTGTATATTAATCCAATAGTGGCAGTGATTTCGATACTTGTGATGGCAATTCCAACAATCATTCCCGGAGTATTTACAAAACAACTTACTCATTGCCAAGAAGAGATCGTAAAAAATACGGTTTCGTATAACGGACAGATTCGTGATATATCGCTTGGATTTGATGTCATCAGGTCATTTCATAAAGAAAACAACTTTACAAACCGTCACTTAATGGTTGCACAGCAGTTGGAAGGTAAGAAGGCACATTTATCTGAAGTTACGTCTCTTATATCTGGGTTTGTTACAGCAATCTCGGTTTCATCTCAATTTATTATTATGGGTATAACGGGTATTTTTGCAGTGCAAGGGTTTGTTTCTCTTGGTAGCGTTGTGGCTGTGACCCAGCTGTCTGGTCAGGTAATTGCGCCCGCTTCAACATTTGCTTCATTGCTTGGCAAAGTTAAAGCGGCCTATCCGGTTTTGAAGGCGGTTATACGCGACGATGAAGAAACTCCGTTTGACAATGAGGTACGGCACTATGATGTAGAACGTGAAATTGAGTTAAAAAACGTTACCTATAAGTACCCTGATTCAATTTCCGGAGTATCTAAGATATCTGCGCGCTTTGAGACTGGAAGGAAGTATGCGATTATTGGAAAAAGCGGAAGTGGAAAGAGTACACTTTTAAAACTGATTTCAGGCCAGATAGAACCTCAGGATGGAGACATTCTGATTGACGGTTCAAGAGATATTTTATGTGATCCGGCAATGATTCACCAAAATGTGTATTTGTTTGACGATACGCTAAAAAATAACATTACGCTGGGAAGTTCGTATTCGGATGATCAAATCGGTGAAGTTATTAAAAAATCTGGTCTCTTAGAAGTAGTTGCTGCTCTTCCAAAAGGACTCGACACTCCAGTGGAAGAGAACGGAAAGCGCTTCTCAGGAGGTGAAAGACAGAGGATTGCTATTGCGCGAGCCTTACTGTATGGAAAGAAGTTACTGCTTGTTGATGAAGCTACGTCTGCATTGGACACACGCATGGCTACTGAGGTCGAGAATAACCTGCTTAGTCTAAGCGGAGTTACCATGATTGAGGTAACTCATCATCTCAATGTTGCGCAACAATCAAAGTACGATGCCGTATTTGAAATGACTCCAAGCGGGCTTGTAGAGATAAAACAATAGTAGGAGCTCAATACGTTGAGGAGTACAACGTGGCAACAGGCCTTGGAGCTGCAGTTGCCGAGCTTCTGGCTGAGCAGCTGCCCACACCCATGCGCTTTGCTGGCATGCGTACCTTTGGTACGTCCGCTCCTGGTGACGTGCTGCTTTCGCACTTAGGCCTAGATGCCGAAGGTATTGACTCTCGCGTCAGGGAGTTTTTG
>CAUORV010000149.1:0-3322 GCA_963507085.1 uncultured Atopobium sp. | reverse complement strand
CCCCTGCCCTTTCTATGGTGGCTAAGCTTCCTGTTATGGGCCAGACCAATACGGTTTCGGGTATGGCCTGGGGCTTTAACCCCTACCTCATGGAGGCCGACCAGTTCCGTGGCGCGTACCTCTCTGTTGTTGAGTCCGTTTCCAAGCTAGTTGCTACCGGCTTTAAGTACCAGGACCTCTACCTCACCTTCCAGGAGTACTTCGAGAAACTTGGTCAGAACCCAAATCGTTGGGGCAAGCCAGCAGCAGCCCTTCTCGGCGCACTGATGGCTCAGATCAATCTTGGTCTTGCAGCTGTCGGTGGCAAGGACTCCATGTCCGGTACCTTTGAGGACCTGGATGTTCCACCAACGCTAGTTTCATTTGCCACCGGCCTTACCAAGGTAGACAACATTATCTCCAACGAGTTCAAGGGTGCAGGTCACAGGCTTATCTCTATTGTCCCATCCTACGACGAGAGCGGCCTTCTCCCCGACAACGAGTCCCTGCTCACCGCATTCAAGCTGGTCAGCACCCTTGTCCAGTCTAAGAGCGCGCTTTCCATTACCACACCAGGTTACGGCGGCGTAGCCGAGGCACTCTTTAAGAGCTGCCTGGGCAACAAGCTGGGCGTTGAGCTTGTCCCAGAGATTTCTGCCGACGCGCTCTTCTCGCCAACTTACGGTGCCTTCATTGTTGAGCTGACAGACGGCGTATCCGTTGACGACGTCGATGGCGTGTGTGTGGCTCCTCTGGGCGTCACCACATCCGAGTACGTCTTTAGCGCATGTGGCGAGAAGATCGACCTCTCCGAGCTCCAGGAAGCATGGGAGCGCCCACTTGAGGAGGTCTTCCCGCACCGCGGAGGCTCCGACGAGGCTGTAGAGAAAATCAGCTTCGATGGTGCATCCACACGACACTCCTATGCTGGTCCAGCCCTTATCGCACCTGCTCGTCCACGCGTTATCATCCCCGTATTCCCAGGCAACAACTGCGAGTACGACGTTGCGCGTGCCTTTGAGCGTGCGGGCGCCGATCCAACCACGCTGGTCATTAACAACCTGACACCTCAGGACATTGTTGAGTCCGCAAATGCGCTGGCAGAGTCCATCAAGAAGAGCCAGATTGTCATGATTCCAGGCGGCTTCTCCGGCGGAGACGAGCCAGACGGGTCTGCTAAGTTCATCTGCGCGCTCTTCCGCGCACCTCAGGTTACCGAGGCTGTTCGCGAGCTTCTGCAGCAGCGTGATGGCCTTATGCTGGGCATCTGCAATGGCTTCCAGGCACTCATCAAGCTGGGCCTTGTTCCTTACGGTGATATCCGACCCATGGACGACACCTGCCCAACGCTGACGTTCAACACCATCGGCCGCCACCAAAGCCAGCTTGTTCGTACCAGCGTTGCATCCACGATGTCGCCATGGCTCTCCAAGTGCACGCTTGGCGACATCCACACCATTGCAATCAGCCATGGAGAAGGTCGCTTTGTTGCTTCCGACGAGCTTCTTGAAACGCTGAAGGCAAACGGCCAGATTGCAACGCAGTACGTTGACGCAACGAGTGCTCCAAGCATGGACTTCTCCGTTAACCCTAACGGCTCCGTCCTAGCTATCGAGGGCATTACCAGCCCCGATGGTCGCGTCCTAGGCAAGATGGGTCACACAGAGCGCTCCGGTGCAGGCCTCTACAAGAACATCCCCGAGCTCACTCCTGGCGACCAGTTCCAGCCTCTCATTGAGGGCGGCGTCGAGTACTTCAAGTAAGGCAGGCTCGCAGGTTGCAAGCGATTTCAACCCGGTATCCATTTCGTGTGGATACCGGGTTTCTTGTGCGGAAATGCTGGGAGTGGACGGGTTTCTCGCCATGCGGGCGGTGCGAGCCGGGATGAACTGGGACGAGCCCGAAACGAACTTGGAGTGTGCCTGATTTTCTCGCCAAGTCTGAACGATTTGCCTGAAAAGCGCACCATGTCTGAGCTATTTGCCGGTTTTTCTCGTCATGTCTGAGTAAATTTGCTCAGACATGATGAGGTTTTCAGGCTCGCAATAATTGGAGCAGACAGTCTATCTTTCATGCGCCTAATTTCCTAAAAGAATCTGTAACTTCTGCCTAAATACATAAAAGAATCTGTGGATTTGCCTGATTTTGTTAAAGAATCTGTGCCGTAAATACAGATTCTTTGCACTTTTCAGGCGCACCCAGCAAAAGGCGGGCGCGTTTGGCGAGAAACCCGCGCGCTCCCCGCGCGCCCGCAGCAGCACCTGGCGAGAAACCCGTGCGCTCGCAACGCCCAACGTTTCGCAGAAAAGCCGTATACTTATGACGATATAAGTCCACGAAAGGATTGATATGTCTGACACTCTGATTCCACAAAATTCCTGCGTACTTGTCACCGGTGGCGCGGGCTTTATTGGCAGCCATACCGTTGTTGAGCTGCTCAATTCCGGCTACGAGGCTGTTATTGTTGACGATCTCTCCAACGCTTCGGCAAAAGTTGTCGACCGCATCAAAACCATTGTGGGAGAAGAAAACGCCAAGCGCCTTTCGTTCTACGAGGCAGACGTCAACGACAAAGATGCGCTGAACCACATCTTTGACGAGCACGCCATTAACTTTGTCATCCATTTTGCCGGCTTCAAGGCTGTCGGCGAGTCCGTTACCAAGCCTATCGAGTACTACACGAACAACCTGGGCAACACCCTCACCCTTCTTGATGTCATGAGAAACCATGGCTGCAAGTCAATTATTTTCTCGAGCTCTGCCACTGTTTACGGAGACCCAGACAGCCTCCCTCTGACCGAGCAAAGCCCCAAGAAGAACGCAACCAACCCTTACGGTTGGACCAAGTGGATGATTGAGCAGATTCTCACCGACGTCCACACCGCAGATCCAGAGTGGAACGTTGTCCTGCTCAGATATTTCAATCCTATTGGCGCTCATCAGTCCGGCCTCATCGGAGAAGATCCTGCAGGCATTCCAAACAACCTGGTCCCTTACGTGGCTCAGGTTGCCGTGGGCAAGCGCGAGGCTGTTCACGTCTTTGGCGACGACTACAACACCCCAGATGGCACGGGCGTTCGCGACTACATCCACGTCTGCGACCTTGGCTCCGGCCACGTAGCTGCACTTAAATGGATGGCCGGTCGCACGGGCGTTGAAATCTTCAACCTGGGCACTGGCACCGGTAGCTCGGTACTTGACGTTATCAAGGCTTTCTCAAAGGCTTGTGGCAAAGAGATTCCTTACGTTATTGAGCCTCGTCGCGCAGGTGACGTTGCCACCAACTACGCTGACTGCCAGAAAGCTGCTGACATGCTTGGCTGGAAGGCTCAGTACGACCTTG
>CAUORV010000148.1:0-3334 GCA_963507085.1 uncultured Atopobium sp. | reverse complement strand
AAAAATAGGTCCTAAACAGCAAAAGCCGCACTCCAAATAAATCGGAGTGCGGCTTAAATTGCAAATATGCAACATACCGTTGCATACAAATGAAAGTACTCATGAATCACGGGGTTTCTCGACATTCAAGAGTAACGAATGTATGGTGGAGGTGCGGAGAATCGAACTCCGGTCCAAAGCAAATCCTAGGCAGGTGTCTCCAAGCTCAGTTACTAATTAAATCTCAAGTACCGCACACTTAGTAACAGGCGTTTGGTGCTCCAGTTGGTTCAATCTTTTTGTAAGGCATACCAACTACGTCCTTACAAGCATCTCCCTAAAATGACGTCACCCTGAGAACAGGAGAAAATCCCAGTTAGACGCGCTGAACTAAATTAAGCAGCGAGAGCCATACGAGGCTCAAAAGTAAGAGTGTTGTCAATTCAATTTGACGTTACCCCTGTTTTACGTGGCGAGGAGACCACGGCTTGCTGCCCACCGCAAACTCACCTTGTCGAATCCAGTCACCCCCAAATAATGAGAGAAACTGCCACCATGCAGTTTTCAATGTTCCTGAATTGCGTGCACGTGTGTCACCGCCTGCAATTCAAAGTGTAGAGAGTATACCCCATGAACTGCCATTCTTTCAAAAAAGATATGACTATTTTGGGAACGGCTTTCTTTGCGGGTTTTTGCGACTTACTTTGCGGACTTACCGTGAGCTTCTAGAACTTGTTTCTCGCGATCAATAAACATGACCAGAATAACCACGAGAAGCGCCGCAGGTGAGAGCCAAATCATATGAGTGCCCATCAGCGGAATAAGCAAGTTACCCACTACCGCACCAGCTACAAAGCAGAAAATAGTTCCAAAATAGAGCAGCGAGGTCTCAATGTGAACAGGCTCGTGCGTATGCATATATGCGGCTATTTCTTGCGTTCCGCCACGAAGATTACCAATGCACATGGTTGTGGCAAACGCGTGCCCGTGGAGCTTTCTAAACGCCTGGACTTGAATACCACACGCAAGTGACGTCAAGCTGTTTGCCAGCAGGTTCATGTCTGTTGGAAGCAGAGAAACAATGCTCAGAAGCACAATCTCTACGATAACCGCAAGCTGCCTCCAGTGCAGATGTTCTTCTCGCGCAATGGCTCGAATGGCATACGAAACCGCAATACCAATAGCAAAAGCCAAAACTGGTAGAGCGTATTTGAGGCACTTTTCAAACGATCCGCTGGTCAGATTTACGCCCAAAAGCAGCAAGTTTCCGGTCTGAGCGTTGGCAAAAACACCGCCGCGTACCAGGTAGGAATAGGCGTCCATAACTCCGCCCGAAAAGGCCAAAAACGCAGCAACTTCCACCGAATCTGACATTTGTAGTGCGTGCTTCAAGACTACTCCAACCAAAATGCGCACATCAGCGACACATATCACACAGACGTATACGAAAAGCGATGCAGGTTAAATCCTACATCGCTTTTACGATTTTGTTTGGGTGATCATCAAAGAGGTTACCAACGTGCAATCTTGCGCGGATAACCCGTCTGACTAATTTGTGGGGAGTTTACTCCTCGACAAGCTCGAACATCTCAGGACCAACGCCACAAACTGGGCAAACATAGTCCTCAGGAAGCTCTGGAGTGTCAACCTCAACCTCGTAGCCACAAACGGTGCAAACAAACTTGTAAGTAGTCTCTGCCATTTTTATTCCTCTCTCCAAGCGCTTATGCGCTTTTCCTTCTATTCGCGCAGTTAACGCGGACGGCAACTAACCGTGGCCCTTATCCGCGGTTAAGTGCTCATGCAGATAGTAACAAATCTTGAGTGATTCTAAAGCATTATTCCGAAAATAGGAATGATTCTCATAAAATTCGCACGAAATTTTTTAACGAGAAGTTCGGCGCACTCCGAGCGCCAGCCGCTTCCGGCGGCAACATGCTCCTACTAGCGGCTGCGCTCCTTGAGAGCTCGCTGAATCTCGCGGTCAGAATCACGCTTGGCTGCAGACGCACGTTTGTCGTAGAGCTTTTTACCCTGCGAAAGCGCAATCAACAGCTTGACGCGGTTATGCTCGTCAAAGTAAATCTCAAGCGGAACCAGCGCCAAGCCTTTCTGACGAAGCTTTCCGTCAAGATAGTCAATCTGCCTGCGATGAAGTAGCAGCTTGCGCTTTCTATCTGGATCAACGTTCCACACGCCGCCATTTGTGTATGGGTGCAGGTGCATGCCGTGAATCCACGCTTCACCGTCACGAATAAGACAGAACGTATCGGTTAGCTGGCAGCCACGCTCACGCAGGCTTTTGACCTCGGTGCCAGTAAGCACCAGGCCACACTCAAAGGTCTCGCCAATCTCGTACTCATGACGAGCAGAGCGATTACGTGCGATCGACTTCTTACCCTGCTGTTTTCCCTGGGTCTCGGCCATACTTACTTGCCTTCCCCGTCTGAAGTTTCAGCTGCATCGGTTTTCTCGCCAGATGCATTGCCTGGCGCGTCAGCAGATACGGGATTGCCGCCTGCGGTGAAGCCTTCGGAGATTGCGGCGTCACGGACAAGCTGCAGAAGCGTAAGAGCTGCCTGCTCGCCCACAAGATCGCGAGCGCGAATGGTCATCTCAGTTGCGGTAACTCTGTCGCCCATGGCAGCGCAATCCTGTGCGCACATGAGCAGGCAAACCGCAATTTCGGCGTTAGCACCTGTTGGCAGGCCCTCAGCCTCGAGCAGGTCATTTGCCTCTTCATCCGTAAGACCGTCGGGATCTTTGGGGGTACCTGCAGCCTGGTCAAGCGCAGCCTCAAGCGTGCTGTCTTTAACCTCAAAGCGACGAGCAGCTCTCAGACATGCTGCAGCCTGCTCAAGCCTACCCTGAGCCTCAAACCACGCAGCAAAGTTCAAAAACGCCCTGGTCAAATGCCTTGCCTCGCTTGCGCGCTCAAAGACGCCAAACGTCAGCGCCATCTGTTCACGAATATCTCCTGCAATCTTAAACAGGTCAGCCAAATCAAGCCTAAATCCGCAGTTCATTGGGTTCCAACGAATAGCAGTCTTCAGCGCATTCATGGCGTTTTCGTAATCGCCGGTGCGTACGTAAGCCATTGCAAGGTCACCGTACAGGCGATCAAACGGCTCATGAACGTCTTCAAGCTTGCGAGGGTCGTTCTCCACGCGCCTATACGCTAAACGGTCAAACAGCGTGGGGAACGCAAAATACTGCAGCTCCTCTGTGGTTTGGCAGTTGCAATCCACATATTCCTCAGCGTCTTCAGCCAAACGAAGCAGCAGCTCAAGGGCCTCATCATTCTGGTCCTGCATCATCATGCCTTCAGCGCGCATCAGCTCATCTGAAAGTGCCG
>CAUORV010000147.1:0-3341 GCA_963507085.1 uncultured Atopobium sp. | reverse complement strand
TTTTTTGGGAATGAATCTGAATAGTAGTGTACTTTTCAAAAAAATAAAGAGTCATTTTGGCTTGCAAAATTCGAAAAGTTAAGTCTTCAACACGATTTTCCAAAACTCGCATACCCTGAGCGGGATTTCCTTGAGTTTTCAACGTTTTCAACATTTTTTGGACTTTTTTCGACACGTGGTATTTTCTACACAATTGCTTATCTGCAGTTATACAAATCAAATTACAATTCCGCAGGTTAAGTGAATATGTTTTACATAACATTTTGAATAACCGCAGGTAGAGTGTAAGAAATTATACCGTTTCATCTACACATAAAAAGACCACCCCTTTGTTATGTTTCACAAAGGGGTGGTTCGAACAAACATTCCATTCTTTTCAGATGGCTGAGCTTTTTATAAAAGCTTACAAATCTGTAGAAAACTGCAGAAATTGTATAAACCACCAAAAAATGCAGGAGAACTGTGTTTTATGCATGCATAAAACTACTCTGCGGACTCAACCTCAACCTCGGCGATTGCCTCAGCGACAACCTCCTCGGCCTCCTCCTCTGCAGGAGCAGCATCGTCCTCGCCAACAAGAACAACGACGGTAGCGGTAATGTCACGATAAAGCTCAATGGTGACATTGTGGCGACCAGCGGTCTTGATAGCAGCGCTACGAGCAATGCGCTTACGATCAACGGTGACGTTGAGCTGTGCCTCGATTGCGTCAGCAATCTGAGCGGTGGTGACGGAGCCAAAGAGCTGGCCCTCCTCGCCAATGCGAGCGTCAACAGTTACGAGCTTGCCATCAAGAGCTGCCTTGGTAGCATTTGCGTCAGCAATACGCTGCTCTTCGCGCTTAGCGATATTGTGACGACGCTCCTCAAGCTGCTTGATGTTACCCGGTGTAGCAGGCTGGGCAATCTTGTTGGGGAACAGGAAGTTCTCCGCATAACCCTGTGCGACCTCTACGATGTCGCCTTCGCCGCCCTTACCGCGAAGCTCGCCCAAGAGAATAACTTTCATGGGAAACTCCTTTGATGAGTCGATGGTATCGACTAGTTGTTGTTTATCGTGGACTCTGAATCCTGGCTTCCTGAGCGATTAAGCTTTCGGAAGTTTACCCAGGCGTCAATAAGTCCTACGAGAGCCATAACGCCTAACTGAACTTCTAACATGCCTGCCAATACAAACAGTGACAGAGAAAGTGCTGGCGAGAAGTGCTTCTCGCGCACAAACCATGTGAGCACCGCAAGGCCCTGAAGAGCAAACACAACCCTAAGAGCCATAAACACATTCAACGTAATAAGCTGAAGTATGTCTTGTGCAGGCAAAATGGTGCTTGAAAGTGCATACACAAACAAGTTGGCCACGGTAAGAGCACACATCCAAAATGGAACGTCCATCAACTGGAACTGTGGCAATTTCTGTGGGTCTCTTGTCAGTGCTTTATACACTGTTCGAGCTCCAAAACGCGCAATTACAAAATATAAAAGCGCCATGCCGGTATAGCTGGTTGGCCAAAAGAGCATAAAGAGTGCCTTTGCTGTTGAAAGACCTTCTTGAATCTCTGGAGAAGCACCTGAGACCTGCGAGGCGTATTGATTAAATACGTTCTGAGCAAGCTCGGGAAGAGTTGTTCCTGCCATTGCGGCAAAGAACGCATCATATCCCAGAAGTGCCAAAGCCGTTGCTCCTACAAGAAGAGATCCAACACCAACGGTGAGTTTCTCTGTTGCAAAAGCGTAGCCAACTCCAAGAGCAAGTGCGCAAGCGGTAACTGAAGTTGCCGCCTCCGTTGGTCCCGAGAGCAAATAAGCTGCTACACCCGTAACAAGTACTGAAGTAATAGCAGGACCAAACCATCCGTGCCCTTTTTTGCAATAGACAGCAATTACCATGCCATACGCAACCAAAGCTGCTCCAATAAAAGAAAGGAGCCCGGTAATTACTCCTCCAACAACGCAGAGAACAAAGCCTTGCTTGTAGGTTGGAGCTTCAAACGGACGCGGCTTGCCTCCGTTTTGGTTGCTTGGACCGGCAAAATTCTGTGGGCTACTCTCTGGGCGAGAATACCCTTCAGGTGCCTGAGGAATATTTGAATCCGGTCTATCCATTGCTAACCAACTCTACCTAAAGAACAGATAGGTTATCCGCGACTACGGCCACCGCGGCTGGAAACCACAGGGACAGTGTAGGGCAGAAGTGCCATCTCGCGTGCGCGCTTGATAGCAAGTGCAATGTCGTGCTGGTGCTGCGTGCAGGTGCCAGTGACGCGACGAGGCTTAATCTTGCCACGGTCGGTCATGTACTTACGAAGAAGCTGAGTGTCTTTGTAATCGATGAACTCAGTCTCCTCCTTGCAGAACTGGCAATACTTGCGACGCGGCTGGCGCTGAAAATCTTGTTTCTGCTGAGCCATGTCTTTTACCTTTCAGATGACAGTAACGTCTGTGTTGCTGTCTGACGTTTAAAACGGAATATCAGCATCGTAGAACTCCTCGTCTGGCGGAGCCGGAACGGGAGCGGGTGCCTGTGGAGTTGGAGCTGCATAAGATGGTGCGCCCTGTGACATAGGGGCTCCACCCTGCTGATTCCTAGAAAGGAACTCGACCTCATCAACAACAACTTCAAGCTTGCTGCGACGCTGTCCTTCCTTCGTCTCCCAGGAGCTGAAACGAAGTTTGCCTTCAATAGCAACCTTCGAACCCTTGGAGAGGAAGCGGGAAAGTGCTTCAGCACGCTGACCAAATACTACGCAGTCTACGAAGTTAGGAACATCTTCCCACTCACCAGTCTGCTGGTTCCTGCGACGATCGTTAACCGCAACGCCGAAGGATAGAATCTGGGTACCGCCTGCTGTGGAGCGAAGCTCCGGGTCACGGGTCAGGTTGCCCGAAATGTTAACCCTGTTAATACTCATAAATCTCACTACCTCTCATCGTGGAATAATTCCACTTTTCCATTACAAGGACTTAGTCCTTATCGACTCGACGCACGATCATGTGACGCTTAACAGCATCATTGATTCGCAGGACTCGATCGAGCTCTGCAATCTGCGTTGGATCTGCATGGAAATTGATGAGGGTATAGTCACCCTCGGTAAGATCGTCGATCTCAAAAGCAAGCTTACGCTTACCCCAATCCTCGACGCTGTCGACTACTCCGCCGTCAGTGGTGATAGCAACGTCAATACGCTTCATTACACCAGCGCGGACTTCCTCGGTGGAAGCTGGGTCAACAAAAAACAGCAGTTCATAGGCCTTCATATTGTCACCTCCTCTGGGCTAATGGCTTCGGGAAGTGAAGGTGCACCCGAAGCAGGAAAGTTCGACCAAGCATCATACCACATAAATGCT
>CAUORV010000146.1:0-3408 GCA_963507085.1 uncultured Atopobium sp. | reverse complement strand
TAAAATCGCACTTCTCGATATTCTTTGCCAAAGAAGAAAGCTGCTGGTCAAAGTCTCTAAGAGCACGATGATTGGTGGCAGTTTCTACAGCAGCAGAGACCTCTTCTGTCTTTTGGACATAGTGGGCACGCTGCTCATTGAGATCAGAAATATCAATTTCTACGTCTTTTTTAACGCCAAGTACCTGCTTGAGCTGGGAAGCAATCTTTTTCTCTGCAAGTTGGGCGTTTTTAATCTTTTGAACCTGGGGCATTGAGGCCAAGTTGGATGCGAGTTTTAGCAGCTGCAAATCAATATCCTGGAGCTGCATCAGATTAACAGACTCACTCATAGGGCCTCCTCATATACGGTTACTCATCTAGTCTACCGTAAATAAGGACGTATCAGGCGCAGAACATAACTAATGTAGAGATTAGTATGTGAAAAATTTATCCAACAATCTGCAGCAAGGTTGCACAGAAGGCATCAAGGTCTGTTTCAGAAACGCGCTCGTCAAAGGTAATGCGTAAGCTTCCCAGAGCCTCGTTTCTAGAAATTCCCATAGCCGAGAGAACATGACTTGCGTCAAGAGACCCTGAAGAGCACGCAGAGCCAGCCGAGACTTCAAATCCCGCCTGATCAAGCTTTAGGATAAGCGTCTCAGAGTCCATTGAAGGAACCATAATGCTGACCGTACCAGGCATATGATCCTTGCCAGCGTAAGCCTCTGTAGTCGGCTTAATCTTGGGAGAAGCACAAAGAGTCTCATACACCTTATTAGCGCGCACAGAAACGCTCTCCTGCGTTTGTGTAAGGTTCTCCAGGCACCACTGAGCTGCAGCAGCAAAAGCTAGTGCGCTTCGAACGTCCTGGGTACCATGACGCCTACCAGACTCCTGACCCCCGCCGTAACTCTGCGCTTTAAACGGAACCTTGGTGCGCATAAGCACCGCAGCAATACCAAGAGGTCCACCAATTTTATGGGCAGCAATGGTCAGGGCGTCTACGTCTGACACCTCAAGAGGAATACGACCAAACGCCTGAACCGCGTCAGTGTGGAAAAGTGCACCCACTTTATGAGCAGCTCGCGCAAGGTCTACAACTGGCTGAATAACGCCCGTCTCATTATTGGCATACATGACGGAAACAAGGGCCACTGACTGGTCTAAAAGACCCTCAAGAGCAGAAGTCTCAATCTTTCCCTGACGGTTAGGCTGAGCAATTCTTACCTCAAAGCCCTTCTCGCGAAGAACAGGGGCCAGATCCAAAATAGAATCGTGTTCAATTGCCGAGAAAACCACCGTGTTGCGCTTGTGGTCTTTGTTGCGAATACCTTCTGCCATACCAAGAACAGAGAGGTTATTGCCCTCAGTGCCTCCTGAGCAGAAGACAACGTCAGGAGCCCTAAACTTGCCGCCCACCGCACGTGCGATAACGCCACGAGCACCATCAAGCTCTCGCGCTGCTTGACGTCCAAGCGAGTGCAAAGAGTTTGGGTTCACCCCAGCAATGGGTGAAGCCTCATAGGTTTTCTCGGCATCTAGCGCCTCTTGGCGCATTGGTGCTGAAGCTGCATAGTCTAGGTAAACGTAATCCATAACGTGTTTCTGCTGATTCAATCTTAATGATCTGGCGTAACTAATGCATGAGAGTGCAGTCTAGCCCTGAACCGTAAGAGCGGACTCACCGGCAGAGCGGATTGCCTCGATGGTTGCACCGCGGTCTTCCTGGCCAAATACAGCACTACCTGCAACAAGCATATCAGCGCCAGCAGCTACAACATCAGCTGCGTTAGCTGCACTGATACCACCATCAACCTCAATCAGAGGGTTAACGTTGTGCTTACGGCAGAGCTCTTTGAGTGCCTTGAGCTTCTCGATTGAGTGAGGAATAAACTTCTGACCACCAAAACCAGGGTTAACCGTCATGATAAGCACCAGGTCAAGGTCTTCTATAAGATCCTCAAGAACGCTTACAGGAGTTCCCGGGCAAAGAGAAATACCAGCTTTAGCACCAGAGTCCTTAATGAGGTGGACAAGGCGGTGCGCGTGAACCTCAGCCTCGTAGTGGAAGGTAACAACGTCAGCGCCGCGGTCCAGGAAGAGCGGCACAATCTCAGCTGGATTAGTAACCATCAGATGGACATCAATAGGCAGCTCAGAGGACTTTTTGCAGTAAGAGAAAATATCTGGTCCAAATGAAATATTAGGAACAAAGTGACCGTCCATCACGTCGTAATGGATGTAATCAGCGTTTGCAATTGAATCAAGCTCGCTCTTAAGCTTGGAAAAATCTGCAGATAGAACAGACGGTGCTACCAGGACGTTATTCATTAAACTCTCCTATCGAGTCATTCCATAAAATTCTTCATTAGGCAGGCGGTTAGTAAGGCGAGAAGTAATGTCTTCAGGCGTAGCGCCTTCGTAAAGCACAGCGTGAACAGCTGAAGTGATAGGCATCTCAACGTCCATTTGCTGACCAAGCTCATAAAGACCAATGACGGCCTGAGCACCCTCAACAACCATGCCTGTTTCTTCCTGGTATGACTGAAGCGTCTTGCCCTTGACCAGGGCTTCTCCAAACGTTCTATTTCTAGAATGCTCGGAAGTGCAGGTAGCCACCAAGTCACCCATTCCTGCAAGACCCATGCAGGTGAGTGGGTCTCCGCCAATAGCACATACTACGCGGCCAAGCTCTGCAAGACCGCGGGTCATGAGGGCTGCAAGAGCGTTATCACCGTTGCCCAGACCAACAGCAATACCACAGGCAATAGCAACAACGTTTTTAGCTGCAGCACAAGCCTCAACACCGCGTACATCAGAGCTAACGTAGGTTCTGAAGTATGAACGAGAAAGCAGTGCTTGGAAGCGCTTTGCAACCTCGGCATCTTCAGACGCAACAACTGCTGCAGAGATTCCCTGCTTAATAACCTCTTCTGCATGGTTTGGACCAGAAAGCACGGCGATTCTTGCAGGGTTTCCCAGCTCGTCAGCCGCCACCTCATGCATAAGCTTGTGTGAGCCTGCCTCCATACCCTTGGAGAGAATCAAAACATCAACTTCAGGGTCAAGATATGGTGCACAAGCAGCACAAACAGAGCGTAAAAACGCAGAAGGAGCAGCCATAACAACAGCATCTACACCGGTGAGAGCCTCAGCTTCACTGGTGGTAGACACAATATTATGTGGCAGCTCGGAATCAGAAAGATGTCTGCAGTTGACGTGCTCTTTATTGATGGACTCGGCAACATCGGCCTCCCTGGACCAGATGATTACCTCATCAGACGTTGAAGCAAGTAGTGTTGAAAGTGCGGTACCCCATGATCCCGAACCAATAACAGCAACTTTTTTCATAATTAGTTGTCCTTTTTCTTTTCGCCGAAAGAGAATTTAGACTCACTACCAGCATTAAGACGATTGATATTCTCGC
>CAUORV010000145.1:0-3408 GCA_963507085.1 uncultured Atopobium sp. | reverse complement strand
AAGCTATCGGAGTAAGTATCTACTTCTGTCTTCCACATCATCCCTGGCAAAGAGGTACCAATGAAAATACTAACGGTCTCATCAGAGAGTATTTTCCAAAAGGCACAGACCTCTCATCGATTAGTGATAGAGAGATTGAGGCAGTATATAATGAACTCAATTTAAGGCCACGTAAGCGTCTGGGTTGGAAGTGCCCTTGGGAAGTCTACCATCACCAAACGTTGCACTTGCTTTGACAATTCAAGCCTAAAAATGTAAAAGAAACTGTGGATTTGCCTGATTTCGTTAACGAATCTGTATTCAAAATACAGATTCTTTGCACTTTTTAGGCGCGCATGCTGTTATGGCGCGCCTGGCGAGAAACCCCGTGCACTCCCCGCTGGCGCTTTGCGCACTTGACCTGCGAGTTTGCCCGCACACGACACTGTTACCACACAAAAAACCGGTGCCACCTGCGTGAACACCGGTTTAACCTGCATGTTATGTGGAGATCGGAACCCCGCGGAGCCGCGCGGCTGCGACCTGCGCTTACGCGAAGCGCTCGACGCCGTCCTTGGAGACGCGAGCAAAGAATAGCGGCTCCAGCTCGGGAGCGCTCTCGCCAAAGACCAGAGCCTCACGGAAGATGCGCTCGCCCTCATCAAGACGGCTTTCGTCGCCGGTCAGAAGCGTTGCAATAACATCGCCCTTCTCGACATAATCGCCGGTCTTGCGCTCAAGGATAATACCAGCTGCTGGGTCAATTGGATCGCCCTTCTTTTCGCGGCCAGCGCCCAGAGCAACGGAGGAAATGCCCACCAGCTCAGCGTTCATGGACGTGATATATCCGCTGGTCTCGGCCACAATGTCGCGACGGAATGGCGCGGTCTCAAACTTGGTGGTGTCATAGATGACCTCGTCGGTGCCGCCCTGAGCCTTGACCATCTGTGCCAGCTTAGCCAGGCCCTCGCCGTTTGCAATCTGCTGACGAGCCAGCTTGCGGCAGTCCTCAACACTTCCCTTACCTGCGAGATTAAGCATGTTTGCAGCAAGCTCAACACAGACGTCGGTCAGATCCTCAGGACCATCACCCTTAAGCGTAGCCACTGCCTCGATGACCTCGAGGGAGTTGCCCACATTTTTGCCCAGAGGGCGGTCCATGCCGGTAATCAGAGCCGCGGTGGTGCGGCCGACGTGCTCGCCGATAGAAACCATGGCGTCTGCCAGCTCAATTGCGGAGTCAACGTCCTTCATGAAGGCGCCGGAGCCGCACTTAACGTCCAGCAAAATGCAGTCGGAGCCAGAAGCAATCTTCTTGCTCATGATGCTCGACGCAATCAGAGGCACCGAGTCAACGGTAGCAGTGACGTCGCGCAGTGCGTAGAGTTTCTTGTCTGCGGGAACAAGATTGCCCGTCTGACCTGCAACGGCAACGCCAATCTCGGAGACCTGCTTGAAGAAGTCAGGCTCGGAAATCTCAATGGAAAGACCTGGGATTGCCTCAAGTTTGTCCAGCGTACCGCCCGTGTGACCCAGTCCGCGACCGCTCATCTTGGCAACCTTCACACCCAGAGACGCAACAAGTGGAGCCACTACCAGCGTGGTCTTATCGCCAACGCCGCCGGTAGAGTGCTTATCAACCTTGATACCAGGGATTGCCGAGAGGTCCATCATGTCGCCGGACTCAGCCATTGCCATGGTCAGGTGAGCCGTCTCGTGTGCGGTCATGCCTTTGTAGAAAATGGCCATCGCAAGCGCGGAAGCCTGATAATCGGGAATATCCCCAGCTACATAGCCCGAGACAAAGTAATCAATCTCGGCGTCGGTAAGCTCGCCGCCGTCGCGCTTCTTCTCAATCACGTCGTACATGCGCATAGTTGAACCTCTTTCCGCTTTCGCGTCCGTTACCGGCGCGCCAACTCTCTAGTAAAAGAGCCGGTAGCGAGAAACTCTACCGGCTCGCAATTTCATGTAACCTGCCAGGTTATCTGCACCCGAAAGCGCAGGCTGCTTGATGCCGCAGCTTACTGGTTGCCTCCACCGTGCTCGCCGCACCCGCAGCCACAGCTGTGCTCGTGACCGCCCGCGCCGTGCTCGCCCGCGGCGCCCTTCACGGCGTCGTCGCACGATGCACCGGCAGGGCTAGACTCGCCCAGATCCTCAGGACCAAATCCCATAGGCAAGATATCCTTGAGTAGATACTCGCGAGGAGCTGCGTCTGCCTTGCCCAACACAATACGGAATGTTGCAGGATCACACCACTCGCGAATAACCTGCCTGCATACGCCACAAGGAGTGCACCAAGCTGTTGGGGCTTCTCCCTCAGGGCCGCCAACAACCGCAATGGCAACAAAATCCCTGCGACCCTCAAACACTGCGCGGAAAAACGCCGTACGCTCGGCACAGTTAGAAGGCGTGTAAGCAGCGTTTTCTAGGTTGGCACCTCCGTATACCGTGCCGTCAGAGCACAGGAGCGCTGCTCCAACAGCATAGTGAGAGTACGGTACATAAGCGTGATTGCGCGCCTCAATAGCAAGCTGAACAAGCGCCTCGTTAGAAACGTGGCAAGAACCCTCTACCTCTGCCATTATGCGCGGCTTCCCTTGATGTATGGCACTCCGTCTGCCTTAGGAGCAACAGACTTACCAACAAAGAGGACAAGCGTAATGATGGTGATGAAGTAAGGGAGCATTGCAATAATCTGGCTTGGGATTGGAGTTGCGCCGCCGCCAAGAAGAATTGCCAGTGCCTGAGTAAAGCCAAAGAGCAGACAAGCTGCATAGGTGTTCAGAGGCTTCCACTTACCAAAGATAACCGCAGCCAGTGCAATAAAGCCCTGACCAGAAATAGCCGTCTGAGTAAACTGAGAAATAATTGCCAGCGTTACGGAAGCACCGCCAAATCCTGCAAGCACACCAGAAACAATAACGCAGAGGTAGCGAGTCTTACGAACGCTAATGCCCAGCGTCTCGGAAGCGTGTGGATGCTCGCCAACGGAGCGAATACGCAGGCCCCACTTAGTGCGGTAGAGCACAAACCAGACGAGAAGAGCGGTCAAAAGTGCAAGAACCACGGTGATGTCTACGTTCAAGCTGGAATAAGGTGTGTCGTTAAAGGCACCCTCGCCAAAGAGCTTTGGCAACTTGTTGACAGCTGGAGACATTGCAGCGCCATCAAACAAAAGACGGCAGGCAAACAGTGCAATACCAGGAGCAAGCAAGTTAATAGCAACACCAGAGACGGTCTGGTCAGCGTTAAACGTAATGGATGCCATAGCGTGCAGCAGCGCAATCAGGCCGCCTGCAATACCTGCGCAAAGAAAGCCAATCCAAGGGTTTCCGGTGAGGTAGCTGCCTGCAACGCCTGCAAAAGCACCAACGCCCATCATGCCCTCAATACCAATGTTGACAACACCGGAGCGCTCGGAGA
>CAUORV010000144.1:0-3463 GCA_963507085.1 uncultured Atopobium sp. | reverse complement strand
CAAGCGCCGCTCGCGATGCAGAAAATGCTCCTGACCTGGGAATGGGTCTAGCCTCGCTGGGACTTGAGCCCATGATTATTCCAGGTGAAATTGAAGGAGCGCTCACATTTCTGGGTGTCTCTCACGACTTTGAGAATCATCGCATTCTTGTTGCCGACAGCGGCGGCGGCTCAACTGAGCTGGTCGTTGGCACGCTGGCAGGCCAGCCTGCAGCCCAAGGTGCAGGACAGAATACAGGTCAGTCTATGGATCAGCGCGCAGGACAGCAGCTTGGAGGGCAGCAGCTTGACATCAACTTTGTCGAGTCCGTTGACCTTGGCTGTAGGCGTCTGACTGAGCGCTTTAATCTGTCTTCGGATCATCCATCAGCCGAGGACATTGATGGGGCTCACAAAATGGCAGCTCAGATGATGTCTGAGGCTATTGGGCGAGCTCAGCAGCAGTGTGCAGCACCTGAGCTTCTGGTTGGTGTTGGAGGAACCGCAACCAGCCTCATTGCCGTCAGGGATCATCTTGACCCGTACGACCCGTCAAAGGTGCACCTCAATCACATTTCGCTTGACGAGGTGTCGCAGATAGAAGGGCTTCTCGCCAGCAAAACGCTAAAGGAGCGAGAAGACATAACGGGACTTCAGGCAAAACGCGCGCCCGTCATGCTCGCGGGCACTATTTTGCTTGCAGAATTGATGAAGAATTCGGGCTTTAAACACCTGGTAGTAAGCGAGAGCGACCTGCTCTTTGGTCTGGTGGTAACTGCAGCTGCCGTTCACCAGGGAAAGCAGTCGCCTGTGATTTGGCAGCCAATTTTGCGCCCTCTGAACTAAAAGTAGTGGCATAATAGCTAGACATATCCGGGGGCGTGGCGGAATTGGCAGACGCAGGGGACTTAAAATCCCTCGACTTCGGTCTTGCGGGTTCGAGTCCCGCCGCCCCTACCACTTTTGTTGCAGAATAAATAGCGTTTTAACTGCGTATTTTTAGAAAATATTTAAGTATTAGGCGTTTTTGAGCGTGAAGAGTGTATAGCTCTTGACCTGGTAAAATTTAACTCACAAGTTGGCTCATGGGACAAAAGTGGGACAATATTTAGTTTGATATATAAAAGTTCTATCAAATAAAGTTTATAATGCAGAAATATAGTAAGAAAGGTGGTTATTATGGCACGTAAAAATAGCTGTGTAGCTTCCTTTCTAGGGAGTTCAAGAGAGAAAAGTAGGCTTACACAGAAAGAAGTTTCTGCTAAAACTGGTATTCCGCTCGGCACAATTAGACGTTGGGAGCAGGGTCAAAATGACCCTGATTTAAACTCGCTTATCCAGCTTATTAAACTCTACGGTGTTTCCTTAGAGTCAATTCTTGAAATAGAAGTTGCTGGAGACAATAGTGTTAATCGCAATCGTAACTCTAGAATGACGTCTGCTCCACTTTTAAGTAGGATCACTGCTACTGCCTCTATTGAAGTGATAACTTCTGATGAAACTTACGATATTCCATCAGATATCTATGAAAGGTTTCCTCAAGCTTTTTTATTAAAAGTAAAAGATGATTCTATGAATCGCGTATTGCCTAATGGTTGCTATGCACTTATTAATCCCTGTCAGGAAGCTTCTAAGTCTATGAAGGCATATGCGGTGTGCGTGAATGGCTTTGATGCAACTGTTAAGCGTGTGAAGCCATTATCCAATGGATACGAGCTTATCCCAGACAGCATTGATCCTACTTATAGACCACAGATATTTGACTTCAACGAGATTGACACACAGCCCGTCACGATTATTGGTGAGGTTGTGTGGTATTTAGTGCCATTTGGATTTGAGATTTAGATGGAGGGTAGATGTCACCTGAAGCAGAAGAATTGCTAAGAGAGCTTATTGCTCAGATGGATAGCATGGGAAACGTATCTTGTGCAAACATAAAAACTATTGAATTCAATGAGCTGAATGAAAGTGGCATGTTTCTCAACGCGAAACCTTACATCGATGGCAGTGGGTTGGTCACACTGTCTACCAAAGCTATCCGCTATTTTGAAGAGAAAGAAGCAGCATCTAAGGAAAAGCAGCAAGAAAAACTAGAAGATATGGTGTCAAAACGCCAAGCATGGATCATGAGCATTATATCCGGAATTATTGTTGGCTTTGTTGTTACTTTAATCAATCAGCTCTTTAAGTAATGCTAGTACAGAAGCCAAGCTGTAAATAGAAATCCAATTAGAACGCCTAGCTGAATGGTAATAATTTGGAGATATATTTGGCACTTCGCAAGGTTCTTAGAGTCAAGGTTATCCATAGCATTTCCTTTCTTGTTGTTGAGACAAGAGTAGGTATTAGGTAACGTGAGTAAGGAGAAAGTATGAACGCAAAAAAGATTGCTGTAGCAGTTGCAGGAGCAGCTTTAGCTCTTACCTTAGGAGCTTGCGGTGGTACTCCACAACAAAACACGCAAAGCACCACGCAACCACAAACTAAGCAAGAACAACAAGTACCTGCCAAGAAAGACTTTGACGGCTCAAAGCAGTCGGAGGTTGGAGAAGGCTCTGTCATGCTTGCTACTGCAGCTGGCACTACAGAGAATGGTAATGTGCCAAAGCTGACAATTCAAAAAGATACTCAACTAACGCAGATTGAGGTCGATACAACAGACCTCGATCGTTCCGCTGTAACGTACATTTACGTGGACGGAATCGAGAATACAAAAGGCAACTATGGAGACTCACAGAATGCAATCAGCCTTTCAGGTGATGCGCTGAAAGCTGGCGACCATACTGTTGAGGTAGTCCAGTTTAAGGGCGATGATACATCCGGAGAGGTAGTCTTCTACCGCAAGTTAAGCTATCAGATTGCTAATTAAGCAATAAAAAAGCTCCCTCACATCCGCCAAGACGCTAAGGGAGCAACTTCCACATACTTAATAGGAAGGTGAATACATTATGCCACGTAAACATTCCTCATGGGGGTTCAAACCAGTCAATGGTTCCTGGAAAAATCAGAATCCGTTACATGGCTGACACAGGAGACGGTGGAGGGTTCACAAGACATTCTGAGACCGTCTATAGCACGCACAAAGAGGCTGATGAAATATTAGTGTTACGTGCGCTTTAAGGCAGAAGACATCAAGGCAGAATTCGACAAAATGACCATGGGACAAAAATGGGACAAAGAGCGTGTTGTTGAGTTTTGATATTTCGCTTTACAGAGGTCTGTGCAATGTTAGGATTATTGGCAATGATACGTCTCGCTGACATTCTACGGAACCGAGACCAAAAAGCGGCTGCCATCGTGTAACCGCTTTTTTCATAAGGAGAAGCTATGAATAGGCCTTTTCTTTCTATTGATCAGTAAATGGAACTCTCAAATTCAAGAGGTGTCATAACAGACAAAAAGTCGGATAACTCCTATTCTGTTCTCTTTCAGAAACTTGTATACTACTTGTCTTGTACCTAACGTATGCATGACTAATTTCTTAC
>CAUORV010000143.1:0-3516 GCA_963507085.1 uncultured Atopobium sp. | reverse complement strand
ATAACATTCTTATAATACTAGACATCGGAGCTAATCGATTGGATGTAGCAATGTACACACCTCAGGATCACACGTTTGCTGTCTGTGCTTATGGCGAGAGTCCCTATCTAGAAGAGTGCATTCTCTCGCTCAAGGAGCAGACACTATCTACGAATATTCTTTTGGCTACTTCAACACCAAATGAACTGATTCAATCTCTTTGCGAGAAGTATGACATTCAGATGTACGTCAATCCTGGACCGGGAGGTATTGCCGGCGACTGGAACTTTGCCGTCAGCGTTTGCACAACTCCTTTGGTAACCATTGCGCACCAGGATGACCTCTATAAGCCTTCCTATGCAGAGCATATGCTTGAACGCGTCAACAGTTCTTCTCGCCCGCTGATTTATTTCACTAATTACGGTGAGCTGCGTGACGGCGAGGAGGTTCTTGAGAATCGTTTGCTTAAGGTAAAGCGTCGTCTCTTATACTCGCTCTCAAAGCCAGAAAATGCAGGCAAGTCATGGGCTAAACGTCGTGCGCTTGAACTAGGTTGTGCCATTTGCTGCCCAAGCACCACACTGGTCCTTCCCAATATTGACGTCCCTGTTTTCAAAGCTGGATTTGGCTCCAATTTAGACTGGGAAGCATGGGAAGCAATTAGTAAGCGTGAGGGTGATTTCTTGTACGACACCCGTGTGCTGATGCTTCACCGCATCCATGAAGACTCTGAAACCAGCCACCTTATTCACGATAACCGTCGCGAAAAGGAAGACCTTGAGATGCTCAAGAAGTTTTGGCCAGCTCCTGTGGCCAAGCTCATTAACATGGCCTATAAGAGCGGACAAAAAAGTAACAACTAGCGATGATAGAATTAAGACAACAATATACAAGCATTATTGGCATCTTGTTGCGAGTTTCTTTTTGATAAAAAGATAAAATAAGCTCTGTTAAATCTATTTCACTTATACAAGGGGTTTCATTGACCATGACCACATCGTCAGCCAATAAATTTTTATTCATCATCCATGGCTTGCTCTACACACTTGTGTTGACTCTGGTTTGGTGGGCACTTCTACCAGCAACAGCTCAGGCTTACGTTGACCCATCGGTTATGACCTACACCATCCAGGCACTGGCAGCAGTTGTAGTTGCGCTTTCTGCGGTCCTTGGCGTTGCGTTTAGGCGTTCTCGTAAGGTGCTCTTCCGTGTGCTTAAGATTGATGAGAACGCCAATAAGATTGTCGAAGGCAAAGTTCACAAGGTTGACGCTAAAGGTGCAGAAGCTGCAAATGCTCGGATGAAAGAAATCCTTGCAGCAGAGGCCGTTCGTCTCAAGGAACAAAAGGAAGGCACCCTCAAACCTAAAGGTCGTATTGGTGTTGCATTTCTTATTTCTTTCTTTACTGTCTTTACCATCTTGGTTGTAGCCCCACTTGAGTTGGTAGCAAGCAATGCAAAGGATTTATCATTTAGTCTTAATGATGTAGCAGGTCCTGTATTTTTATCTGGGCTTTTGCTAACGCTAATTTCTACCGCAGCTCTTTCACTCCTGCGTAAGCGCGTGTTTAACGTTGCCGTTGCATTTGTGGGGGCCATCGGTGTGGCGTCATACGTTCAGGCAGTATTCTTGAACGGTGGTATGCCACTTGCAGATGGTCACGAGGTTATTTGGTCAGACTTCACAACCCAAATGATTGTCTCCGGCCTCATCTGGCTAGCAATCATTGCAGCCGCAGTGACCTTCTCGCTCCTTAGAGCAAGACAGCTTAGAACTGGTCTTCTGGTAACCGCAACAGCGCTTATCATTGTCCAGGCAGTAGGCGTTGCAAGTCTGTGGGGACCAGCTGTAGCAGCTTTTACAGATGTAAACACAAGAGAATCTCAGCAAATTTATGCAACAAGAGATGGTCTCTTTAACGTTTCTTCCAAGAAGAACGTCGTGGTGTTTGTCCTGGACACCACCGATACTGCCTTTGTACAGCAACTTTATAACGAATATCCCGAGACATTTACTCATATGACAGGCTTTACCTGGTACAGAAATTCCGCTGGTTCAATGATTCCAACACGCTATGGCATTCCTTCCCTTGTCTTTGAAAATCGTCTGCAACCTGGCCAGTCATTTGGTGACTTTGTTAATGGTTGGGCAGATAACAGCCATTATCTAGATGACATCAACAAACTTGGCTATTCCGTTGGTCTGTATACCGATAACTTCAATTCAATTTATACCGACTATATGCACAACCGCACTATCAACTATCACGAGCTTCGCGGTCGTGGTTCAGAGAATCAGCTCAACGTTCTTGATGCGCTGCGTATTCTTTATAAGACGGCTTTCTGCAGAGATATGCCTTGGGTAATTAAGCCTCGATTCTGGTATTACACCGAGGACCTTAACATGCGTATGATGAGGAAATTTACGTATGATGAGGTTGACATGTCTTCTCAGCGCTATAACGAAGACGATCTTAAGTATTACCAAGAACTCCAGCACTATGGTTTGTCTGTTCATGATGAAAACGATACGGGAAGTTTCCGCTTCATTCATCTTATGGGCTCTCATGGTCCTTTCATCCTTAATAGGAACCTTGAGCACCCTAAAGATCCAAGCGAAGAAAATGAGATCGAGCAGACACGCGGTGCTTGGAAAATCGTAGATGCTTATATTGAAGAGCTAAAACGCCTTGGTCTCTATGAAAATACCTCTATTATTGTGACCGCTGATCATGGTCGTTGGTATCTAACACCAAACGACATTACAGAGACTTCTGCTCCAGCAATTTTCTATAAACCTGCCGGTCAGAGCGCGGAAGCCGCAGCTCAGCCTATGCAGGTCTCAGATGCTCCTGTTTGGCACTACGATATCTTGGCTCAAACACTTAAGGATATGGGTGCAGATCCTCAGATGCTCTCCAGGTATACCACTCCTCTTGATGAGTCCTATGAGGGTGAGACTCGTCCTCGCTACTACATTGAAACTATTACCGAGAATAACCGTGATGCAGAGCTTAGAGAGTTTGTCATCAATGGTGACGCAACTGACTTTACCACCTGGAGTTTGACGGGAAATAACTGGAGACTCACTTCCGATAAATAGTCCTTGCAAACGCAGTTTCCAACCTTAGGCATACAAAAGCGAGCCGTTCTTATCGCAGAATGGCTCGCTTTTTGTAAAGACACCTAGTAGAGCACCTAAAATTACAGCAACAAATTAATCTCTCTTGAGCAGTTCGTTCCAGTCTGGAGTAGCCGAAAGAACCGTTCCCACAATAATGACAATGCAGCAAATCACCGTCCAAGGAGATGGAATTGCTTCTGGCATAATTGCTGGCAAAATAATACCTGCAAGTGCGGCAAAAATGACTGACCAGGCAGAATAAGAAATGTTCAAGGCCATACCGCGAGAAGCGCCAATAGCGTCAATAGCTTTGTAGTAGAAGAGATACGAAGCAGTACCTGCAAGTGCTGCGATGAAGACAACACCGTTAGCAGGAGTTACTGCAACCTGGCTTGCAAACTCTACAGAGCCTG
>CAUORV010000142.1:0-3521 GCA_963507085.1 uncultured Atopobium sp. | reverse complement strand
ACAAGAGTGGTAAAAGGATAGTCAGCAATCTTTGGACGAGCAGCACTGATACGTGCAATGAGAGAGCTCTTACCAACAGAAGGCATGCCCACCAAGGCTACATCTGCCATGAGCTTCATCTCTAGCTCAATCCAGTGCTCTTGGGCTGGCTCGCCCTTCTCGGCAAATGCTGGTGCACGCCTCACTGAGGTGACAAAGTGAATGTTACCGCGGCCACCATTGCCACCAGGAGCAACAACTACTTGCTCGCCTGGAGAAGTAAGATCGGCAATCTCGTAGAGTGGCTCTTGCGTTTCTGGATCAAGCTCGCGCACAATGGTTCCCAGAGGCACCTTGAGCAGCAAATCCTGTCCGTCAGAGCCATGACGGCGAGCACCCTTACCGTGGGTACCACGCTCGGCCTTAAAGTGATGCTTGTAGCGGTAATCAATCAAGGACGAAAGCTGCGCGTCTGCAACAATGACAACATTGCCGCCGTGACCGCCATCGCCACCGTCAGGACCGCCTTTTGGAACATATGCTTCTCGGCGGAAAGACATGCAGCCTGCGCCGCCGTCTCCACCTTTAACGTTGATATGACAAAGATCAGTGAAAGTTTCCACGTGTCCTCCTTCTAATACCTTAATGTTACGGCATTTACCAGCGAAGCACAGTGAAAACGCGAGAAGTTCTTATGAGAACACGAGGATAACAACAATTACTGCAACACCAAGAATCATCAAAGCAAAGTCTGATGGAGCCAAAGGATAGCGTTTAAATGCAGATGAAGCGTTCCTTAAATAGAAACCTCGCTGCTCAGCCGCAAGTGCCGAAGCATCAGCTTTTTTAACGGAACTTACCAGCAAAGGAACAATCAAAGGCATGGTGAGCTGGAGCTTCTTAATTGGATTTTTGGTATCAAACTCAACGCCACGAGCCATCTGAGCCTCCATAATATGGTTCATCTCTGAAGCAAAGACAGGCACAAAGCGCAAAACCGTTGCAATGGTAAACGCATAAGGATAAGGAACATGCGCAACTTCTACCAGTGCATTCATGAGGTCTTCTACGCGCATAAGCGAGAGCATAGAAAGCAGCGGCAGTGCCAGCGCGATCGTTTTGAGAGCAACGTTAAAGCCGCGCTCTAAGCCACCTACCGTGATGCATAAAAAGAGCACTTGACCAGCAGGGGCAACAAGCGTCTGTACAACACACAAGATAAGACCTAAGACAGCAAAGCCAAATACCAGCTTAAAAGTCTTCTGAGCATTCTGTGAGACAACTCCCACACAAATAGTGAGCGCGAGTACTGCAAGCACCTCAATCGTTCCTTGGGCGGCAAAGGCAGCCACAAAGAGCTCAAGCGCAAACACAAGCTTGGCCACAGGATTTGCCTTATGAAGGAAGCTTGTTCCTTCGGTGTAATCAATAACACTACCCACGAGGAGCCTCCTTACCATTCAGCGTTGCTGCAATACGAGCAATCTCAAACTGGTGCTGCAATACCTCAAGCACCTCAGAAGCACTGCTAAGCCCAGCAAATGACGGATCTACATGCGCACCCGCAAGCTTTGATAGCTGAATCATCTGAGGAGCCTCAACATATGCTTCCTTCAAAACCTCATCTGTCGAGAAGATCTGTGCAACTTCCCCATCGTCTAACACGCTACCATGTGCCATAACGACAATTCTTGTGGCAAAGTCCAGCACAACCTCCATGTCATGGCAAACCATAAGAACTGCACAGCCCTTCTCGCACAGTGAGGTAACCATATTCATGACCTGCATACACTCTTTGTAATCCAGACCAGATGTTGGCTCATCAAGCACAAGAATATCTGGCTCGCAGGCAACCACAGAAGCAAGCGCAACCATCTGACGCTGTCCGCGAGAAAGCATAAACGGCGACGCATCCGCATCAAGTCCCATGCGATCAATTACTTCAAGCGCTTTCTTGCGCGCATCCTCTGCAGACACAGCCTTGAGCTCAAGACCAAACGCAATCTCCTCAAGAACACTCTCTTTACAAATCTGGTAATCGGGATTTTGGAACAGCGTTGAGACATGCTGAGCAATCTGCGACGTCTTCCAATCCTTGCAAGAGGCACCCTTAATATGAATGTCTCCCGATCGAGGACGCAAGAGACCATTTACCAGCTTAGTCAGAGTTGTTTTGCCAGCGCCGTTTTGACCCACAAGAGCAACGAGCTCACCAGCGTGCAAACTGAGAGAGACACGCTCTACGCCATCAGTACTATTTTGATATTTAAAGGTGGCGTCGATAACGTCAAGGACAGATTGAACACCTGGCTGCTCTGCATCTTGAAGAACACCAATCCTGTCAAACGGCCCGCTCGACTCAGCAACCACAGGACCATCTATTTTTGGAAGATATGACTCCCCTGCTAGCTCAACAGCGTCAGTAGCCGGTGATTCAGCACTCTCTGTAAGAGAAATACGACGATGCTGTAAAGCCCCAACACAGCACGCAAGCTGCTTGGCAGCTGACTGAACCGAGAGTGCGGTTTCATCACAGACAGCCTGATCAGCCTCGCTGAGTAAGTGGACATATTCCACCTGATGCGAGAGCTCGTGAACACCCTTTGAGACGCGCACGCAACGAGGAACGTCAACACCAACCTCTTGCAGCAAATCTACCTGTGAGAACACTTCCTCGCCGCTACCGTATGCACAAATGGCACCCTTGTCCATAACGGCAATCTTTGAGCAATACTTGGCGAGAAGACCTACTTTTTGCTCAATTACCACAACCGTAATACCTTTGGTTTTGTTGAGCCCTGAAAGCGTCTGGAAGATGAGCTCAGACGACGTCGGATCTAAGGCTGCTGTTGGCTCATCTAGTACCATAACCTGCGGCTGTAGTGCCAAAAGAGCTGCAATAGCAACCTTTTGCTTCTGTCCACCAGAAAGAGAGGCAATCTCTCTAAAGCGAAGGTTGGCAATACCAACTGTTTCTAGCGCATAGGTAATTCGCTCTGGAATTTCTGCATGAGGAACAGCAAAGTTCTCAAGACCAAAGAGAAGCTCATCCTCAACAATTGAAGCAACCATCTGTGCATTGATATCTTGGGTAATAGAACCCACAATCTTTGAGATATCAGTTAAGGCAACCGTGCAAGTATCCATTCCAGAGACAAGAATCTTACCAAAGAAATTACCTCTAAAGTGATGAGGAATGGCACCAGAGAGCGCAAGAGCAAGCGTAGACTTACCTGCACCAGAAGGGCCAACAATACCTACAAAGTCACCCTCCTGAACGCTCAGTGACAGCTCATTCAAAGCATGCGCAGAGCTATCAGGATAGCTATAGGACACAGATTGAACTTCGATAATAGACACAGTGTTCTCCAGGAAATAAGTGCGTATCTAAGAACTTATCGACCCAAAACCTTCTTAAGAGGAGCCGCAAGAACCTGAACAACAATAGCATTAAAGAATGCGGTTCCCACGATGACAGGAAGCATTACGTAGAAAAGCTCAATAGTTGCACCCTTGGCTGGAATAGCAATGGCAGCAAAGAT
>CAUORV010000141.1:0-3524 GCA_963507085.1 uncultured Atopobium sp. | reverse complement strand
GTTTGCGCACCGCCGCGTGCCAGCTCCAGAGCTTCTTGTGCTACTCCCACGTAATGGCTCCCAAGTCCTCGGTAACGTGACCAACACGCTGGTCAGGAGGGACAATCTCTACGCCACCGTGCGAGAAGAAGCGCACCGGATCATGCATCAGGTCCTCCATAGGAACAAGCACGTAATCGCGCTCACCCATGCGTGGATGAGGAAGAGTAAGGTGTTTACCTGCGTGTTGTTCACCCTCAACCCACAGAAGGTCACAGTCAATAGTGCGAGGTCCATGGCCCTCCTCGCCCTTCTTGCGCGTGCGGTTGAGAGCGTTCTCTACCTCAAGCAGTTTGTCCATCAGCACCAGAGGATGGAGCTCAGTTCTAATCTCGGCAACGGCGTTTACCACGGGTGTAGCAATACCGTATGCAGGCTCAGTTTCGTAGGCGTGGCTGAGAGAAACAACGCAGGTCAGCGGAATCTCGTCGATGAGCTGCGTTGCGCGGGCCAGATAGCCCACACGGTCGCCTACGTTGGAGCCAAGCGCCACAAATCCCTGACGAGGATCGCGCTCGGTCATAGCCCAGTAAGCGTTGATAGCCTGAGCGGTTCCCGCAACATCGTGAACGCGCAGGATACGGGCACCGTTAGTGATTGCGGCAATGCAGATTGCATGCGTAGCTGCGTCGCGCTGCGTAGCCTCGGCTACGCCAGAAACAGCGCCGACAAAACGCTTTCTGGACACGGCGCAGAGCAGCGGATATCCCATAGAAACCATCGAGCGAGTAGCACGCTGAATAACAACGTCCTCGTCGGCAAACTTGTCAAAACCCGGACCTGGGTCAATGCAGATGCGATCCTTGGAAACGCCAGCGCGCATCAGACCGCGAGCCTGGTCGCCCAAAAAACCCATAATCTGGCGCATAATAGGCGCCTCTTCTGGCAGGGTAAAACGACGCTGCGAGCTCAGCGTGCGTGTCTCAGCTCCTGTAGCTGCGGCTCGAGCAGCTGCGCTACCAGTAGGGCGAGAAGGGCGCATGTCGTCCAGCTGCACCTGCTTGCGCTCAACACGAGCTCCAAGGCCGTCCTTATTCCAGTGCATCACAATGCAGCCGCAGTCAGACTCCGCAGCTACGGCAACCATTTCTGGATCGGTGAAGCCGGAAACGTCATTGATGATTGATGCTCCAAGGCGGACGCACATCTTTGCTACCTCGGCATGGCGCGTGTCGATGGAGACAATTGCTCCAGCAGCTACCAACGCGCGCACCACAGGTACTACGCGCTCAGCCTCTTCTGTAGGCAGAACAGGCGTGTGACCTGGGCGAGTAGACTCTCCCCCAACGTCAATGATGTCAGCGCCCTCATCCAGCATCTGTAGACCGCGTGCAATTGCAGCCTCTGGATCAAAGTTCTTTCCGCCATCAGAGAACGAGTCTGGAGTGACGTTGAGAACGCCCATAATCCTAGGACGCGCCAACGAGATAGTGTGAGTTCCACATTGCCAGGTGTTGTAGCTTTGACGAAGCATGAATCCTCCTTGCCAGCTATGAATGTTTCTATTGTAGCGGTATTGGTGGCTACTAGTCGTATACCATGGATTTATTGAAAGTTTATTGCCGCAAACGCACCGCTTGGCGCCGTAACTGGAGCGTGGAACGCGCGTCACTCGCGGCTACTGTGATACGAATCCACTGCGACCCAAACTACCAGGTCACAGTATGAAAGAGGAGTTATGAGCCAAACTCAAGAGTACAAGCTAATTTCCTGGAACGTTAATGGTCTGCGCGCCGTGCTCAAGAAAGAGCCTTCGTTCACGGAAATTTTTGAAACCATAAATGCTGATGTATTTGCCCTTCAAGAAACTAAGCTGCAAGAAGGCCAGGTTGAGCTGGACCTTCCCGGCTACGTTCAAACCTGGAACTACGCAGACAGAAAGGGCTATTCGGGCACAGCGGTTTTCTCGCGAGAAACCCCTCTGCAGGTGATTCGTCAGATCGGATGCCCTGTTGCTGACGACGAAGGTCGCGTATGTGCGCTGGAGTTTGAGAAGTTCTGGTTTGTGTGCGTGTACACGCCAAACTCAAAAGACCAGCTTGCGCGCTTGGACGAGCGTCTTGAGTGGGATCAGCACTATCGCGAGTTCTTGGCTAAGCTGTCTGAGCAAAAACCAGTGATTACCTGCGGCGATTTTAACGTTGCACACAACGAGATTGACCTCAAGAACCCATCGTCTAACAGGCAAAACGCAGGCTTCTCTGACGAGGAGCGCGAGAGCTTTACCAAGCTGTTGGACGCAGGTTTTACCGATACATTTAGGTATCGCCATCCCGACATGACCGGCGCGTACAGCTGGTGGAGCTACCGCTTCAACGCGCGCAAGAACAACGCGGGCTGGCGCATCGACTACTTCCTGGTCTCCGATCGCATTGCTGAGCAGGTCAAAAGCGCATCCATCTTGAGCGAGGTCTACGGCAGCGACCACTGTCCCGTTGAGCTGAGCATTGAGCTGTAATTTGAGCACGTGGCGAGAAGACCGGTCTTCTCGACAAGGTTGCCTCATGGTGGTAGCCGTGTTTAACTAGAGTTGTCGATTGAGATTCAAAGGAGCACGTCATGCGCATTACTTGCGACGTTCATACTCATAGTCTGTACTCAAGGCACGCCTATTCAACCATTGAGGAGAACGTTCGCGCAGCTTCTGAGCGTGGCTATGAGCTGCTTGGAATCACCGACCACTTCTCGTCCATGCTGTATGACCAGCAGACCATTAAGAACTTCCAGTTCTATATGAACACCGCCATTTGGCCAGAAACCTGGTACGGCGTCAGGCTGCTGCATGGCGCTGAAGTGGACATTGTTGACCTTGAGGGCAATCTGTTTGCCTACGATATTACGTTTGACCAGGGCATTAATGGCGATAAACTCCGCCAACCTCATATTCTTGGCGAGCACATCCTAGGTACCTGCGATTATGCTGTTGCAAGTATCCATAGCAAGCAGTGGGCAGCTGGCGCCTCACAGAAGCAGATTACCCAGATGTACGTTAATGCGCTGGATAATCCACATGTTTTGATTCTTGGCCACCTTGGTCGCAGTGGTTTAGATTTTGATGTTCCCGCACTTGTCAGAGAGTGTCGTGATCGCGGTAAGCTCATCGAGATGAACGAGGCCACGCACGACGAAGGCCAGCGTGAGGTTGCTATTGAGCGTTGTCGTGTGATTGCAGAGACCTGCGCTGAACTGGGATGCAAGCTTTCTTTTGGCTCAGACGCTCACATTGCAACCCGCATTGCTGACGCACATTCTGTTATTAAGCTGCTTGAAGAGGTTGACTTCCCCGAGGAGCTTATGGCTTGTCGCGATGCCCAGACGTTTTTGGACACCATCGCTGACGCAAAGATTCCAGCCTCTACGCAGGGATATTAAGCCGAGCAACTGCAGCTTCAACATTGCATAAAGAAAAAGCCGCGTTTTTACGCGGCTTTGAACTGCCTCCCATTTCTTGGACACGAGAAATAGGAGGCAGTTCAAAACACACC
>CAUORV010000140.1:0-3525 GCA_963507085.1 uncultured Atopobium sp. | reverse complement strand
CCAAGTGCAACGGAATCACTGCCGGTAACCTTGCGCATGGTTGGCTGGCAGTATGCAGGAGACAGAACCATAATCAGGGCAAGCAGGCATGCGCCGGAGATGTAGAGCATCCAACCGGAAAGGCCGCCGACGTGCAGGATGATAGCGAGCATAGCTGCCATGTAGAGGGTGTGGTGGCCGGTGAGGAAGATGTAGTTAAAGCGAGAAAAACGTGCGAGGACAATGTTCAGGACCATGCCGATGCACATGATAATTGCGGTTGCCTGACCAAACTCGCCCAGTGCCAGAGAGACAACAGCCTCGTTGTTTGGTACAACGCCCTGCATGTCAAAAGCGAAGTTGAAGATTTCACCAAAGGCCAGGAGGGAACCGGTCTGCAAGAAACCTGCACCTGCAGAAAGAACGAGGAAGCCCACGATAGTCTTAAGAGTGCCTCTGATGAGATCCTCAATTGGCTTTCCCTGAAGCGCCAAACCTAGCAAGGCAACAAGGCCAACTAGGATGGCTGGTGTTGATAACACGTTTACAAAAAACTCAACAACAGGCATATAAAACCCCTTTCAACAAAACGCGTGTGTGCAAGCGCGTAGGAACGACGGTGCGCGCGTTGCCTTAAACGTAGTGCACTTCGTCTGATTGTAGCCTACTTGTGTTTATTTTGTGTCGATTTATTTAAGTTTTTGTAGGCCTAAACGTTCACAATGTTCATTTGATAGAAAAAAGAAGCTCAAAACAATAAGAAAGTGTACTCATGGAGCTGTCATGTAGATTTTTAAGGAACGGTTGATACAAGGCCCGGGCGATTATGTGTCCACCTAACCAAAAGCGTATAAACGGTCTCAAATATGCAAGGAAACTAATCAAGAATTTGATATGACGGAAAGTAGCGTCTGATTTGGGTAAAAAACCCGTTTAGTTGGAGATAAATTTTCTAGTTCGGCGTTTTGGCACTTACGTTTTCCCAGTTGAGCTTTCTTATAATAGTTTCAATCAAATTTGCCTGTGGATTTACGCTGGTAGATGCCCTGCATAGAATTCGTCTGATTTTGTATATTCCAACTAAACGCATTTTTTACCACTTTGGGTGCCAAAATGCTTATTTTGCGGCAAAAACGGTGGAAATTCACCGATTATCAGGAAAAGTGGTCGGGTTGACTGGATTTGAACCAGCGACCTCTCGGTCCCGAACCGAGCGCTCTACCAAGCTGAGCCACAACCCGTTATGTTTTGCCTCGTCCGATGGGATAAATCCATCAAACATTTGCCGCTCTATGTTACCACTACAACTTGCAGGTAGTGGAGAAGCCTCGCCAACCTTTTGCTTGAGCCGTGGCGGCAATTGCTTCTGCGGCATCGCGTGATTCGCAAAGTGCAAAAGAGCTGCTACCTGAGCCGGAAACCTGAGCGCCAAGGACGCCAGGTTGTGTCTTTAGCCACTCCTCTACCTCTGCTACCTGTGGCTTTAGCGATTTTGCTGCAGGGGCAAGGTTGTTGAAGAGGAGGCTTGCTACCTGCTGGATAAGCTGCTTGCTTGCATCGTGATCAGGGGTAACACCAGAATTGCCAGCAGCGCGCAAAAGTGCGGACAGATTCTCGTAAGATTCCGGTGCAATTGGCGACGCATCAAACTGGTCGTAAGCTTCCTTGGTAACAACACCGGTTTCTGCTGGTAAGACAATGGCAAGCGGAGCGTCAACGATAGACGCATAGGTTTCTACCAGCGTATCCCCAGCGCCAAGCATAAGTGATGGTCGCGGATCCAAGAAGAACGCAACGTCTGCGCCCACAGCCTTGGCTACTTCAACTACCAGCGGGTCTAGCGGGTCAACACCCCAGCGCTGGGCAAGCAAATAGAGCGTCGCGGCAGCGTCGGCGGACGATCCGCCCAGACCGGCCTTCTCGGGAATATGCACTTGAACATCAATGGAAACATCTGGAGAAATGCCCATCTTATTAGCGAGAAGAACCGCGGCTTTCCAGGTTGTTGTTCGCTCGGGCAACACGCAGAGCTGCGGCTCATGCGTAACCGTGAGCTCCGGTGCGTCGTCGACAACTACTGTGTCAAACAAGGCAACAGGAACCATGAGCGAATCTACTTTATGGTATCCTCGCTGGTCCTTCTGGGCGTGAATACCCAGGTGAAGATTGACCTTGCAAGGAATTTTGATGGTTTGGCGTCCAAATTTGGACGAAAAGGCAGTCATGAGAGTGAGCCTAGTCGAAGTAATGCGTGCGCTTCTGAACTACTCTTCAAACTCAAAATCAAACAAACGCTCGCCGGTCTCGTAGTCAAAAAGCTCAACGGTGCCGGTCAGAACGTCAACGTACTGGTAGGACTGGCGGGCGGTGCGACCACGGCGCTCGCCGACCTCAACGATAAAAAGAGATGGATGGGCCATGACCAGAGTGCCTGTGCGCTCAACAATACGAGAACGACCCATGTTGGCCTTGACCTTGAGTTTTTGACCCTGAAGTGCACTGAGCTTCTCGTGAATCTCGTCTACACGATTAACTGGTGGAATCTCGTTTTCCATCAATCCTCCAAGTCAATCAGTACGTTTGCGGTGCGACACGTTGATGTGTCGGAGATATGTACCGGTCGACAAACAATAGTCAGAATTTCCGAAACTCCACTATACGTTTTAAAAAATGAAATCTCAAGGTTTTACGACAAATGTCACGGGAATAACATCAGTCGGTCGGTCAGGTTTGCGTCAGGCTCGCGAGAAGATCGTGTCAGGTTTGCAACGACAGCGCGTCAGAACCCCAACAAATTTATGACAAATAGGGGCCCTCTGATAAAATTAGAAACCAACTTCAAAACCAAGGAGGCCCAATGACTGAGACTCTGGGATATGCCATCAGTAAGACCTGGTATATCGTGCTTATTTTTGTTGCTCTTGCTGTTGGAATTGCATTCCTTTCCAAAAAGAAATCATCTAAAGTTCTTGTTGCGTTGTCCGCACTTTGCCTGGTATTTGGCGTGGGATCATTTGCATTTGGTGGATTGACCGTTTCTGAGGCACAGTCCAAAGGCGCCTCATCGGACCAGCTAAACTCCATGAACCTCATCGAGCTTGTTCAGGCAAACCAGGCCGCACCAGCTCAGACCTCTGTTAATGACGTCAACGAGCTCTACAACAAGATGGTTTATGTCTATCAGTACGGCTCGCCTATCGCGCAGTCGCTCGCGAGCGACAATCCCTTTGTTCATCATGATCTACCTTGGGTAGCAGCGACTCTTCCTGAACTGAAGAAGCTGCTCGACAAAAACGAAGTAGTCTATGTGTCAACAAACAGTCAGATTTTCAAACAGTTGCACATTAACCTTGGTGAAAACGCCGTCGAGCCTTTTATAATCTTTGTTTCTTCAGTCAATCCAGCTGGTAGAGTTTTCCCACTTTCAACTGGTGATATGTCTCGTGCTGGCAAAAAAGATGGCGATAAAATCACGTTTGGTGACAATCTTGAGTTTACGCTTCGCACGGTTCATACCAATAACGGCGACTATGTGCTTGGCCTTAA
>CAUORV010000139.1:0-3546 GCA_963507085.1 uncultured Atopobium sp. | reverse complement strand
GATTAGGGACGGCAGGAACAGGATCTCCTGGATTTCCAATTACAGGAGAAAGCTCGCTACCAGAAGTTGAGAAGTAGATTGCGCTGCGAGGATTGCGGTCGTAATAGATGTACTTAACAGCCTTGCCATCTGCGGTAACCTTGAGCGAAAGGTCTGTAGTTGTGCGCACAAAACCTGGATAGGTAACATCGGAAGCAGTAACAATCAAATCGGGCACACCGTAATTTTCTTCGGAGGACGCCTCAACATAATTGCCGGTAGTCATCTCCTTCATGCGCTTAACGGTGTAGGTAACATAACCAGGCATGTAATAGACGGTCTGTTTAATGTAGTGATCTGAGCCAGAAGCAACGCCAGTAACGGTTGCCTGAGCAGGATCTTCCAAGTCATAGCCAGTAATTGTTGGAGCTGTAACAGACCAAGATTCTCCTTCATTTACAACTTGTTTAGAAGGAGCGTGAATCTCTTCGTCGTTTAATACATTAACGTACGAGACTACAACAGAGTATTTACCTGCGTCTTCAATAGATTCAGCAATTGCAGATGCAGGTAGGCTGCTCAACACAAGAGCAAGAGCAAATAAAATGCTCAAAACTTTCTTAGCGCGCATTATTTCTCCTCAAACAGCAACAAGATAGATAAATAATAATAAATGGCGAGAAGAACTTGCTGTTCAAGCTGTAAATTAACCGTATATACACAATCCACTTCTCCTTAAGGTGCAGGAGAAGTGGACGAGAAAAATCAATCGATCTAAGTGAACAGAATGCAATGCGCTCGTGAAATTCAGCGTAGTATGAAATTTGTAGATTTGCACCTGCGACCTCGGCGGGTTTCTCGGTAGGCTTCTTTACAAAGAGTTTGCCGGACTTCTTGAGCTGATAGGCAAGCATTAGAATGGTTACCAGCATAACAAGCGTGCAAATGATGGAACCTTCTGCGCCAAAGCTACCGTCGGTAAGCCAATCCTGGCCACTGCCAGGAGAAAAATAGAAATCCGGTGGCATTTTTCATGTCACCAGATTTCTAATGTAAAGTTGCTGTTTAGCTGTTATAAAGCAGTAAGGAACGTCAAACCGCCCAAAATTACACCAGCAGTATTTGGGATAATAAGAATCCAGTCCTTTTTGGGCTCTTTAGTCCAACCATAGATGACCCAAATGAGACAAGAAACTGCTGCAAATAGCGGCTGAAAAGGTTGAGCCTTTACGCCCTGTAGATTTGCAATAATTTGTGGAATATAAGCGATAAAAACAAATACTCCGATAAAAGCTCCGATAGAGCCTACAAATAGATTGATTTGTTTCTTTGACATAAAACACCTCCTCCTTTGTTATTTTAATTAGAAGGAGGAGGTGACGAAAGAGTTACCCTATCCGTGAAATTAGAATTTAATAAAATTGGGTTAGTTATGAAGAAGCGTTTGCGGCCTCAGCGGGTTTCTCGGTAGGCTTCTTTACAAAGAGCTTGCCAGATTTCCTGAGCTGATAGGCAAGAATTAGAATAGTTACCAGCATAACAAGCGTGCAAATGATGGAACCTTCTGCGCCAAAGCTACCGCCGGTAAGCCAATCCGGGCCACTGCCAGGAGCAAACTGCAGCAAAGAACTGCCTGTAGTGCTACCGCTTACCAGAACGCCAAAGAGATTGCCCTGAGCAAAGTTCCAGGCTCCGTGAATGCCAGCAGCCCCCCAGAGATTGTCTGTTTTGATGATGTATAACGTCTCTAAGATGCCAAAAAGAATCAGGTCGATCAGGGATTGCATAGTAAAGCCGCTGTTAAACATGTGCAGAAGACCAAATAGGCTGCTTGAAACCACGATTGCAATAATTTTGTTGGATTTCTCCGACATGACAGGAAGAAGCCATCCTCTAGTGATAAGTTCTTCTGTTCCACCCTGAATGAGCCAAAACGGAATGGTGAGAAGAACAAAACCGAAGGCATAAGGCGTAAAAGTAGTGCCAACTAATTGATAAGATCCGGTCAAAATGAGAATCAACATCACAATAGAGAAGAGAAGAATTCCTAGACCAAAGCCCTTGAGCAGCTCTTTCTTCCAGTTATCTTTGTAAAATCCCAGAGTGACAATCGGACGTTTTTCAAAGAGTTTTACCCACAGGAAAAAGAGGCCTGCGATAAAGACGAAAGAAAAGAGTGAGAGTAGGAGGTAGTAATCTCCAAAAAGCTCCTGCATATTTGAGGGATTAGAAAGACGATCTGTAAGCTGTGGATTTGCTAAGAAATAGGGGACTGCGGCAAGAGCTGCTGAGAAAGCCATTACAATGGCGCCGACAATTTGTCCAACAATCATAGTAAAAAAGGCAAAAAAGGGGCTAAGCCAAGCAGGAGTCAGTCTTTTTGCCAGCTTGACGTCAGAAAACATGCGATTTTCTTGCATAAAAACTCCTAGTAAACGTGCTCAAAGCGCGTCATGTAGATGACAAAATTTTAGCGACGGTGCAGGCAAACAGCGTCTACCTGCGGTTAGTTCTCCTTATACTCTAAGAGAAAATCGCAACAATCGCCACCGTGGCCTATGGTTTTTGTACGGCCCCAGATAAGCTGTGGATGCAGATTGCCGTATCCTGCATCGTCACTATCACAGTATGCAGCGGTTATTTCGGGGCAGCCATATTTTTTGGTTATCTCGTAGTAAGGGCAACTCACAATATTGAGGCGAGCTTCGTTACCATGACTTTCTGGATATTCAAAGGCAAATCCAGCACTTGATGTGCAGCTTTTCTCGATACCTGATTTAAAAAGTCGTGGAAACCTGCGTGCAAGACCAAACGTTTTGATGGCCCATTGGAAGAGCGGGACTCGTTTGGCAGCAAATCGCTGGAAATACTCGCGAATATACCAGACGGCCTTTTCTTGTGGGATGCCCTCTACGCGTAGAGCTTCATATATTGCAATACCAGGGTAAATGCGTTTGAAAGAGTGAGCACGGAGTTCTTTGGAATCGGATGCATTTTCTGTACAGAGCGCCTCGAATCGCGTTTGAGCTGCCTGTGCAATCTGATCTGCTTTTGCTTTGCCGAGGTCCTCGGCGGCTATCGCGCACGTCTCTTTAATGAGCTGCTGCACTTTCATATGAGCCTCACTATTTGTAGAAATGCCCTGATGAAAAGCTAAGTAGTGCACAGCAACAATTGTACGCTTAAATTTTACGGAACGCAGCAAGCGTGGACGTCCAGCGATGGTTTAGGTAAAGTTCTTTACTATCTCCAGCCCAAGAAGCAGTGCCTTTTCATGCGAGTCTTTGCCAAAGTCCCTCTCGTCATATTCATGAACGTTTGCCAAAGAGTCTGCCGTAAAAAGGAACTGTCCAAACTGAGCTCCTCGTTTTCTGCAGCAGGCGGCTAGTGCCGAGCATTCCATTTCTACAACTGAGCATCCTTCTTGCAGGCGATACTCAACCATTTCCTTTGTCTCACGGAAGAAACCGTCAGTAGACCAGGTGGTGCACGTTTCAAAAGAGAGGCCGTCTTTTTTGAAGGTCTCTTCTATGACAGAAATTGGATCTTCGTCGAGCTCTATATATC
>CAUORV010000138.1:0-3557 GCA_963507085.1 uncultured Atopobium sp. | reverse complement strand
TGTGTCGAGAGGTCCAAACATGGTTCAGCAAAAAGCTCTTCTCGATCAACTTTTAAAGAAGTTGCCTAAAGGCGTAACTCCGATTCTGTACAGCGACATGGGTTGGCAATACCAGCACAGCGCATGGTGCAGGAGACTAAAAGATGCAGGAGTTATCCAAAGCATGTCCAGAAAGGGTAACTGCATAGACAACGGTGCTACCGAGCAGGTCTTTGGTCACATGAAAGACGAGTTCTTCCGAGGAAGAACGTGGCCTAACTTTGAGTCTTTCAAAGTAGATTTGGACGCATATGTTATGTACTGGAATACACAAAGGCGTCAGATTAAACTAAAAGGACTGACCCCGGAGGAGTTCCGGAATCAGTCCTTGGTAGCCTAGCTCTTTATTAAATTCGTCCAAGTTTTGGGACGCAGTTCACTAACGAGTGCCTTTTACATTGAATTAAAAGAGATACTTTAGGCATCTCATTTATTGATGTGAATATTGCCAGATCTACTATTTCTCTTTTGTTTTCTCAGCATACAACTTAAAAAGATGTGCAACTATCTTTTCTTCATCACCATTAAAATCAACTCCATAAGCTGCTTCAACTGCAGCATCATTAGCTTTATGTGCGGCAAGCAAATCAGCTGGCATTTTATTTGGATCATATAACTCTGCTAAAGTTTTTTGAGAATAACGATTCCGTATAGTTAGAATGTTATTTGTTAGTTCAATAATTCTAGCTTTTTGAGAATCCGTTGCTTCAGGCCAAATAAAATTGTTATAAACAACCCCTGAATATCTATAGTCACTTTTAAGACGTCCAGCAATAACTCTCATCCATGCATTATGGAATTGAGAGCTTAAAATACCTAAATGATAAATATTCGCACCGCAAATAATCGATAGAGAATCGGCTGCAATAACATTTGAATCCATAAAACCCATCGGTATGTAAAATCTTCTTTGAGACGACACGCGTGGCACAACAATAAAATTATCATCATTTTGTGGCGTAGAAAAGAACTGCCAAGGTTTTTCTGCAAACTTTCTTGTTGGTTCTGCGGAACTTTTTGATCTAAATTCTTTGATAGCCTTTAATCTTTCCATAATAGGAATGCAGTGTTGATACTTTGTAGGAGGCACATCTTTTAACCAAATACAATAACGAATATTATTCTCATTAAGATAATCGCGAGCTCCAATGTAGCGTCGAATTAAAGACTCTATATCAGGATAATCTTTAACAAGATTAGAGTATTCTTCAGATGAAAGAATAAAATTACCATTATCTGTTGGCTGGTTGCCCTTTGTTAATATCGGAACATTACAAAGGGGTTTATTTCTACTTTCAATCACAGTAAAAGGAGCATCAACCAAATAAGGATTTATATTGGAAAAAACTTTTTTATTACCTTCTACATCGAATATGATTTTTTGAGTTTTTTTGGAAGATTTACTGAATCCAATAATTACGCAATGAACATGAGCCTGATTTTTAGCCTCATTATTCCAAATGAATGGTTTGCAGGCAAAGTTAATCGTAATGCCAAACCGACTATAAAGTGTTCCCCATAATGGCGCGACTTGCTCTCCTTGAGTTATGCTATTTGTCGAAACTAAGGCAACTTTTATTTCGCTGTTATCTATCAGCATTTCACATGCCTTGTAGTACCAACCAGAAACATAGTCAAGAGAATTTGATAGCTTAATTTTTCCAAAAATTTTAACAACATCAGTTTTTTGTTCAGGCGAGCAAAATGAAGATCCAACGAAAGGAGGGTTGCCCATAATGTAATTGCATTCCCTTGCAGGTAATACACTATTCCAGTCAATACGGAGAGCGTTACCTTCGACAATATGGGCCTTTTCACTTAAGGGGAAATCATCTCCTCCAGCATCGTAGAACATTGATGTTTCGCCATTTGCTTTAAGACGGCTAATCCAAAGAGCAGTCTCAGCAACCGTTACAGCAAAATCATTAATCTCAATGCCATAGAACTGATTCAAAGAGACACGCTTTCCTGTCTCTTCCTCATCTCCTAGGCTAAAGCCAGTCTGTCCTTTTCTAAGCTCATTAAGAACCGTATCTTCAAGCTTACGAAGACAGATATAAGTCTCGGTAAGAAAGTTTCCTGAACCACAAGCAGGATCGAAGAAGGTAAGAGAACAGATTTTCTCATGGAAATGCTTTAGAGCGTTTTCACGTTTACGAGGAGTTATTCCTTCTTCCGTACAAATAATCTTGAGCTCTTCTTTAAGGTCATCTAAGAAAAGTGGGTCAATTACCTTATGAATATTTTCTGGCGAGGTATAGTGCATTCCACCAGAACGCCTGGTTTCTGGATTCAAGGTTGACTCAAAAATACCACCAAAAATAGTAGGGCTAATCTGCGACCAATCAATGTGGGAAGAAACCTCATTCAACAAGAAGTTTTTTGTTTCATCCGTAAAATTAGGAATCTCAGATTCATCTCTGAAAAGTCCACCATTTACATACGGAAATGCCTTTACTTCAAGATCATACGGGTCTCGATCAGACAAATTGGTATCCAATGCACAGAATAAATTCTTCAGTGCTGTTCTGATTCTGTTTGCTGGAACATCTTTCAGATAGTTATAGAAAGCATCTTTTCCAAAGAGTCCTGCATCTTCGCAATAAAGGCAAAATACCAAACGTACGCAAAGTACGTTTAGTGCATGCATCGACTCTTCTGAATCAGGATTTAGGTATCCTTCACGCAGTTTGTCATAGAGCTTTCCAATAAGCTCACCTGCTTTGATTGATACCGTCTTTTCCTTTTCAAGCCGGCTGTTAGAAGGATCATTAATAAAAGCAAGATACTCTGGATGATTTGAAAGCTCATCAAGAGTGAACTCAAAAGCGTTATTAGGAAGTTGTGACCTTCCGTATGCATCACGGTCATACACTCTAAAGGTAGAGAAATTACATGTAATTACAAAGCGTGGCTGCTCTAATCTAGGGAGCTCATCAACATAATCAAGTGCTTGAGTCAAAGGTGTCTTTGGTTTTCCTTGACGGAGTTCTTCTTTATCTAGATCAATTCCAAGAGCCTTTTGTTCAATTAAAACACCAGCATCGGGAATCCACACATCAATAAATCCACCAGATGAGACATGAAATTCAAAGAGAACGTCGTCCACTTTTGAATAGCCAATAGTGCGTAAGAGCTGTAGCCAAAATTGCTGAGTATCTCCCTTTTCATAACCTCTTCCTTGCCAGCGGGAGACAAATTCTAGAAGCTCTTTCTTATCGCAGGGCATATTTACTCACTCTCAAACATATTGATTTAAATAGCCAATTCAACACAAGCTAATTGTAAAAAATTGCATTGTATTAGGCTACGTATTCCCAATTATTAATGGCCTTTTTACTGGAAAATATTAAAAACATAAGAGCAACTACCTTATCTCTCCCTTGTGCCTGTAAACACAAAGTCTCGGTTAGCAATATGAGCGATGCCTTGAATGGTGTCACCCTCAACGGAGCCGCCGACAGCAAAGATAACGGGACCCACAAAAGACTCAAGCTTGCCGCCAAAGGTAAACGAGT
>CAUORV010000137.1:0-3576 GCA_963507085.1 uncultured Atopobium sp. | reverse complement strand
TGAGCCAGCGCTGACCTCGATTGAGCAAAATGTTGATGAGCTCTCTGATGCCGCGCTTTCAATCATGTTTCGTCGTCTGGGCGAGCACGGGGCGGATGTTGTGCAGAGAGCTGCGACGGAAGCAGCCGCGACACAAGAAGCTGCGACGCAATCAGTCGGGACAGATAAAAATAACGGTATCGAAGCGCAGGATGACAGCGCGTCAATCCAGATAATTCTTGAGCCACGCATGATTGAGAAGAATAGCGTGCGATTTTTGACTTGTTAGTCAGTTTTCTGCATATTTGAGTGTCTGTATTCATTCTGATGCATACGTAATTTTTGGGTTCAAAATTATGTGCCAAAAAAGGTAAAAAACGCGTTTAGTTGGAAATGAAAATTGAAAAATAGCTGTTTTATCTCCAACTAAGACGATTTTTTACCGCACTAAAAACTTTTATCTGCGGAAACGCTGTATGCAGAAAAATGTAATCTCCAACTAAACGGCTTTTTTACCACTTTGGTGTGTATGTACTCTACTGGGCACCATTTTGGTTGCATTTTGGCATTGTGGGTACTGTTGGGGGATCGTTTTGGTGCTCAAAAGACACCTCAAAAGTTTTCCGTGAAAGAAATATCCAGAAATCTCACAGTGATAAAACGTTTTATCACTTAGAGTAGTATTTGAAACATAGCCGAAGCATCATACTGTTATGTATGTGTTGTTTTGCTCGCTTCAACGCGCCCGCAAGGCGCTTGCGTCGCAGCTCGCAGCCGCCCGCAGCCGAGTGCGAACAAAACAAACGCTCAGGTGATGGAAGCAACGAGGTTGCCCAACCTGCACAAACGAGCAGGTAGCAGCCCAAGAAAAGGAGGAGCACATGGCTCAGCCCGTGTACGGCACACCTTGGCAGACCCTGAATCAGCCTGTATCTGAGGACGAGCTTGCCGGCGTCGATAGGTATTGGCGCGCAGCTAACTACCTGTCTGTTGGTCAGATTTATCTTCGCAGCAACCCTCTTATGAAGGACGATTTCTCTCGCGAGGACGTTAAGCATCGCCTGGTTGGACACTGGGGAACCACCCCAGGCCTGAACTTCCTGTTCGGCCACGTCAACCGCTTCATCCGCGACCATAACCAGAACACCATCTTCCTCATGGGCCCTGGTCACGGTGGACCTGCAGGTACCGCACAGTCCCTGCTCGACGGCACTTATCGCGAGACCTACCCATTCATCACCGACGATGAAGAGGGCCTCCAGAAGTTCTTCCGTCGCTTCTCTTATCCTGGCGGAATTCCTTCCCACTACGCACCTGAGACTCCAGGCTCCATCCACGAGGGCGGCGAGCTGGGCTACACCCTGTCCCACGCATACGGCGCTGTCCTGGACAACCCATCCCTGCTGGCAGTCGCTGTTGTCGGCGACGGCGAGGCAGAGACCGGCCCACTTGCAACTTCTTGGCAGACCAACAAGTTCATGGACCCACTGACCGATGGTATCGTTCTCCCAATCCTGCACCTCAACGGCTACAAGATTGCTAATCCAACCATCCTGGCTCGTATTTCCGACGGTGAGCGCGACGAGTTCTTCCGCGGCATGGGCTACCACCCATACAACTTTGTTGCTGGCTTCGACGACGAGGATCACGCATCCATCCACCGTCGTTTCGCAGCTCTTCTCGAGGCCGTCTTCAACGAGATCTGCGCTATCAAGACCCGCGCAGCCGCAGGTGACGCATCCCGTCCTTACTACCCAATGATCATCTTCCGTACCCCTAAGGGTTGGACTTGCCCTCCTTACATCGACGGCAAGAAGACCGAGGGCTCTTGGCGCGCACACCAGGTTCCACTGGCATCCGCTCGCGACACCGAGGCTCACTTCCAGGTTCTTCGCGACTGGATGAGCTCCTACAAGCCAGAGACTCTCTTCACCGAGAAGGGCGCAATCCGTCCAGAGGTTACCGCTTTCATGCCTAAGGGCGACCTCCGCCTCGGCGCTAACCCTAACGCAAACGGTGGCGCAATCCGCCGCAACCTCGTCCTTCCTGACGCAAAGAAGTACGAGATCCCAGTTGCCGAGAAGGGCCACGGCTTTGGTGCTACTGAGGCAACGCGCGTCCTTGGCGAGTACACCGCTGAGCTCATCAACAGCAACCGCTCCGAGTTCCGTATCTTCGGACCTGACGAGACCGCTTCCAACCGTTTGCAGCCTTCCTTCCAGGTAACCGACAAGCAGTGGTTTGGCGGCTTCAACGACGACTTCGAGAACGACGAGCACATCTCCCCAGTTGGTAACGTTATCGAGCAGCTTTCCGAGCACCAGTGCGAGGGCCTGCTTGAGGGCTATACCCTGACTGGCCGCCACGGCATCTGGTCCAGCTACGAGTCATTCGTTCACATCGTTGACTCCATGATCAACCAGCACGCTAAGTGGCTTGAGGCTACCGTCCGCCACATTCCATGGCGCAAGCCTATCTCCGCTCTCAACCTGGTCCTTTCCAGCCACGTTTGGCGCCAGGACCACAACGGATTCTCTCACCAGGATCCTGGTTTTGTTGACATCATGCTCAACAAGAGCTTCAACAACGACCACATCACCAACATCTACTTCCCAGCAGACGCTAACCTTCTGCTTGCAGTTGGCGAGAAGTGCTACACCTCCACAAACTGCATCAACGCAATCTTCGCTGGTAAGCAGCCTGCTCCAACGTGGGTAACCCTCGACGAGGCTCGCGAGGAGCTTGCAGTTGGCGCAAAGGAGTGGAAGTGGGCTTCCAACGCTGAGGCTGGCGAGGAGGACATTGTCCTCGCATCCTGCGGCGATGTCCCAACCCAGGAGCTCCTGGCAGCTCTGGACATGCTTGGCAAGCTGGGCATCAAGGCTCGCTTCGTCAACGTTGTTGACCTGCTCAAGATCCAGAACGCTTCCGAGAACAACGAGGCTCTCTCCGACGAGGAGTTCACCAAGCTCTTCTCCGCAGACAAGCCAGTTCTCTTCGCGTTCCACGCTTACGCTGGTTCCGTCCGTCGTCTGATTTGGAACCGTCCAAACCACGACAACTTCAACGTTCACGGCTACGAGGAGCAGGGTTCCACCACAACTCCTTACGACATGCTGCGCCTGAACAACATGGACCGTTGGGCACTTGCTGCTGACGCTCTCCGCATGATTGACGCTCAGAAGTGGGCAGATCAGATCGACGAGTGGGAGAAGTTCCGCACCGAGGCCTTCGAGTTTGCTGTCGAGAAGGGCTATGATCACCCAGCATTTACCGACTGGTCTTGGCCAGACGCTTCCGATGCTGATCAGGCTATCTCCGCAACTCAGGCAACCGCTGGCGACAACGAGTAACACGTCGCGGCCCGTACGTGCCTTCCGCCCGGTATCCACTTCGTGTGGGTACCGGGTTTTCTTGTGCGAAAGCGCTGCTAGTAGATGGGGTTTCTCGCCAGGCGCGCGGCGCAGCTAGTGCGTTGCTGGTGCGCGCCCAGCGCGCGCCCAGCGCGCGCCTGATTTCTGCAAAGAATCTGTGGATTTTGCCCTTGAATTCTCATTGCTAGTGCAACAACAAAAGACAAGGTAGTGACCCATGGGT
>CAUORV010000136.1:0-3618 GCA_963507085.1 uncultured Atopobium sp. | reverse complement strand
GAGCAGCGTTGGTGCTAAAACAAACGTAGCGCCCGCTTTATGGGCTGTCCGCAAATCTTCAAAAGTAAGCACCGTACCAGCGCCAATATTGATATCAGAACCATATTCACTTGATAGTTTCTGAATCAACACAGCAGCTTCTGGCGTGTTCATAGTTACTTCAACGTTGTGTACAGGAGAATCAACAAGAACCTCAACTACAGCTTTAACCTGATTGTATGTATAACCACGTAAAACCTGAGTTACAGCACTAAAAGGCTTATTCACTTGTTTCCTCCTTTAATCTTCAAACATTTTAACCATATCCTTCTCTGACACTCAACTGCGGTATTCTTACATCAAGCAAGTAGATACGGAGCGTACACAGTATGGATGTTTCAATAACACCTCATGATTTATTTGGAACGGTAGAGGCAATCCCGTCCAAATCATGCGCTCATCGCGCGCTTATCTGCGCTTCATTTGCAAACGGCACTACAAACATTACCTGTCCTTACATCTCAGAGGACATTCAAGTAACCGTTGATTGTCTTAAAGCTTTGGGCACAACTATCGCTAGGACTAAACAGGGATTTAGAGTTGTCCCTGCAAAAGAGCAAAATCGCCCTCAAAGCGCGCAGCTCAACTGTAAAGAATCTGGCACCACGCTCAGGTTTTTACTCCCCCTTCTGGGCGCGCTGAACATAAACGCCACAATTTCTGCAGAAGGAAGACTCTTCTCACGACCTCTTGATCCGCTTATATCAGAGCTTTCTGCTCATGGCATGTCTTTTACCTGGCAGGGCGAGAAGTTCCTTGAGGTTTCAGGTCAGCTTACGAGTGGTTCGTTTGAGCTACCAGGAGATATTTCTTCTCAATTTATTTCTGGACTTTTGCTGTCTTTACCTTTGTTGAGCAGCTCTTCGACTATTCAGATTACAGGACTTATCCAGTCAAAAGACTATTTGGCTATAACCGAACAAGTCATGCAAGATTTTGGCATTACCACCACGTTTGACGCCTCAAGTACCACCTATACCATTGAACCGCAACACTACGTTTGTCCAGGCGTTTATTCAATTGAGGGAGATTGGTCAAACGCCGCTCCGTGGCTTGCTGCAGGCGCCATCGGTCAAGGCATAGAGGTCACAGGACTCTCGATGCAAAGTGTCCAGGGAGACAGAGCTATCTTGGCTGCGTTATCGCTTGTGGGTGCTCGAGTTTCTCGCCAGCAAAAAGGCGCAGCATGTATGATGGATCACCTGCGTCCGTTTACTATTTCTGTATCCGAAGTGTGTGACCTTGCTCCCGTACTTGCTGCACTATCTGCGTTTATTCCTGGGACTAGCAAGCTTACCGATATTCAACGCTTACGCCTTAAAGAGTCCGACCGCGTCCAAAGCATCTGCAGCACTCTGAGAGCATTTGGTGTGGACGCAGCCCTTTCTGAAGATCAAACAGCGCTGGTCATCACCGGAGGAAAACAGCCCGCTAGCTGCATTGTAGACTCGTGCAATGATCATCGCATTGTGATGATGGCAACTATTTTGGCTTCGTATGCAACGGGTCCTGTTGTCATCACCCGCGCCGAAGCAATCAATAAGTCGTATCCGCTTTTCTTTGAGCACTTTAAGCAGCTTGGTGGCGTCTGCCACAGTATGGAGTCATAAATGATGACCTCAACTTTTGGAACAACAGTAAAAGTGTCTATTTATGGCGAATCCCATGCTCCAAAAATCGGCTGCACCATTGAAGGCCTACCTGCTGGTTTTGTGTTTGACTTAGCAGTCCTCAAAACATTCCTTCAAAGAAGATCTCCATCGCATCCTTGGGATACCCCGCGTAAAGAGACTGACGACCCGCAGTTTATCTCCGGAATTTCAGCAGAAGGCATCCTAGATGGCTCCCCGCTCACAGTGGAGCTGCCTAACACAAACGTTCGACCACAAGATTACGCAGCTACAAAGCTTGTCCCACGACCAGGACATGCTGATTTTTCTGCCTGGGCAAAATGGGGGGACTCCTACAAACAAACGGGTGGAGGACATTTTTCTGCTCGCCTAACAGCCCCTCTTTGCATTGCAGGAGGCATAGCGCTCCAGATTTTACGTGCTCAGGGAATCTCCATTGCAGCTCATGTGCTCAAAATAAAGGACATTAGCGATACTCCTTTTGAGCTCGTAGACAACTCCCTTGAGGCCAATAAGCAGCTTGCTCTTCAAATGGGTCAGCTGCTACAAGCTGATCCTCAAGCACTTCCCTTCCTTGATGCGCAAGCTGGCGAGAAAACCCGTGTACTTCTCACACAATTACGCTCTGAGAAAAATACCGTTGGCGGCATCATAGAATGCGCAGCAACGGGCGTTCCCGCAGGTATCGGATGCCCTCATTTTCATGGACTTGAAAATACTATCTCCGCTGCAGTTTTTGGTGTTCCTGCTGTTAAAGCCATAGAGTTTGGTAGCGGTATAAATGCTGCCAATTTACTTGGCTCCGAAAACAATGATGCTTACGAAGTGCGTAATGGCTCCGTTGTACCAACCACCAATCATGCGGGAGGTATTCTGGGCGGTATTTCAACTGGAGCCCCTATTTGGTTTAGATGCGCACTAAAACCAATCTCAAGTATTGGGCTTCCTCAACATTCAGTTAACCTTCAGACTATGGAACCAGAGCAGCTTGTGGTTAAAGGCAGACATGATGTAACTGCAGTTTTACGTGCGGTTCCCTGCATTGAAAGCGCATTTGCCCTAGCCCTTCTCGATACTTTGTATTCCTGGCCCTCCGAGCAGAACGGATATCACAATGACTAATCAGTTAGAGACACTGCGCCAGGAAATAGATTCAATTGACGCGCAAATCTTTGCCCTGTTTGAGCAAAGACTTGCAGTTGCCAAACAGATTGGTGCTTACAAAAAAGAACATGGACTCTCTGTTCTAGATTCCTCGCGAGAAGATGCCAAAAAAAACCAGGTTAAAACCTCTGTTTCACCTGAACTTACACCGTATGCTTTAGAGTTACTTGAGGTTTTGATGAAGGCTGCAAAAGCAGTTCAGGAGTCATCTCATGAGCTCTAAAACCGAGCATCAAGCCTCAAGTAACCCTACAGCTCCCCTTGCTCCTTTTGGACTTATTGGCGAGAAACTCTCTCATAGCTGGTCGGCAGAAATTCATGAAAAGTTAGGGTCATTTCCCTACCAGCTTCATGAGCTTTCTGCTTCGGAGCTAAAGGACTTCCTCAAAGACCAATCTTGGCGTGGCTTGAACGTTACCATCCCTTACAAAAAGAATGCCTGCGCCCTTGCGGACTCAGTTTCTGAGGATGCTCAAGCTATTGGAGCGGCAAATACACTGGTAAAAGATACAAATGGGCTCATAACTGCAGACAACACAGATGTGTATGGCTTTGAGTATCTAGTTAAAAGTCTCAAGGTCAGCTTGAACCAAAAGAAAGCGATAGTTTTAGGAGCCTTTGGCGGTGCTGGCCAGGCAGTTTGCTATGCACTTAAAAAAGGTGGCGCGTACGTTGTGGGAGTCTCCAGAAACCCTCAAGTAAGCTCTTCATTTGTTGACTGTGCAATTACGTATGACCAGCTTCAATCCCACTATGACGCTGATCTTCTTATCAATGCAACGCC
>CAUORV010000135.1:0-3654 GCA_963507085.1 uncultured Atopobium sp. | reverse complement strand
CTGTTGGCGAGAAAAACAAGAGGTCTTCACAGGCTTTTTTGGAGAGCTTGAAGCAGGCGCAATCTGTTGCTACCTGAGCAATCTGCGCGTAGAGGCGCAAAAGTGGGCGGGCTTCAGTGCAGGTCCAAGCGTCGCCGTGAGTTTGCTTTGCTTGCTCTAGTTTTGGCCTAAAGATAGGGTCAAATTCTTTTTGCAGGTCTAGCAGGTCGTTGAGGATTGCTGCAGGATGATTGTTGGAGATCTGCGCAAGAATTCGCTGAGCTTCAAGGTTGATGCTTGTGCCAGAAAGAGTTGGGTTTTCGGTAATATTTGTCATCTGATTATGCAAGAAGTTAAGCAAATCCATCCGACTTGCAAAGAAGTCAGCATCGGAATCAATTTCTTTAGTAATTCCAGCCTGATACTTGCCAATGACGTTGACGTATTGAGCAAAAGCCTTTTCTTCTTCGTCAGCAATAAAGTCTTCAGGAGAAGCTTCTACCGCAAGTTTCAACTCATAAAGAGCAGCTTCAGAGACGATGTTCTTTTCTTGGGCACACTTTGTGACTAGGCGGTCTACCTGCTCACTGACCATATCGTTAGCGGAATGCTTAATCACTCTGCACCACCACCCGAGTATGGATTATTTGGCCCGTCGATATGCGGTCCGCTTGGTCGCGGGCCAGCGGGACCTCCGGGGAAGCTGGGGCCTACCGGGCCTCCAGGGAAGCCGGGGCCAGCTGGGTCGTTGGGCACGCTGCCGCCGGATTCATCAGGAAACGAATCTGCCGAAGCAAACAAGACGTTTGCCTGCATCTGCAGCTCTTTTTCTGCAAGTTCAACGGTCTTTGGGTCTCTCGCCCTAACTTGATCTGCAAGCCAACGACCAAGAACACCGCGTCCTATCAGGTCATTTCCTTCCTGCAGCAGCACCGTTGCCTCTGCAATGGCAATAATGAGCTCGTCCTCAGAATAGGGGAGCACGTTAAGGCGCGAGAACTCTCCTTCGGGCAAGTCCTTCTGCACAAAACAGCAAAGCGTTGCCTCGGGATAGCGCTCAATCAGCAGGTCAAGGTAGTGTTCTGCCTCAACCAGCTCACGCTTCTTGAAGTGAATAGCCAGGCGAGCCAGCAAAATCCACGGGTCATCTGCCCCACGAGGCGGATCAAGCTTGCGGTACTGATCCATGAGGTTGTCGAGGGCGTCCTCGTCCTCGAGTTTTGCGTATGCGAGTGCAAGTGTAAAACGAGCATCGGCTGCGTCCGCAGCGTCAAGTTCCAGGAGTTTCTCGCCATATGCGATGGCATCTTTGTTGCGGCCGCAGATAAGCGCACGAGAAGAAAGCGTTGCCAACCAGCGCTTATAGGGGTTGATTGCCAGCCTCTGGGCAAGTTCTGCCTGCTCAGCGGGGAGCCCTTGCGAGGACTCTTGCGCCTTCTGGTAACATGCGGCTTCTACCTGGGGGAGTTTTTCCACAAGGAACTGGTAGTAGGCGTCAAAAAGCCTGCTATTTGAGGCGTTGAGCATGCGCTGGGCATCAAAACAGTTGGGGTCCAGCTGAATTGCCTGGTTGAGGAGGCGTTTTCCCTGGTCGATAAGGGGCTGCGCCTGAGATTCTTCGACAAAGGGTAGGCGATAATCAACGATCTCGGCCGCTTGAGCAACCAGGTTGAACGCGCGGTCTTCATCGGTTTGGGGGAGAGAATCGCGGTCGTTGGAGAATCGCCAGTTGAAGTCCTTCATCAGCGTGGCAATGCTGTCCTCGTCGCTAACTTGCGTACGAGCGAAGCGGAGGATAAGCCGCTGGTAGTCTTCTTTTACTGGGTCAAACGCCACGTGATTCCTTTCTCTCTTACGTAATGATATCGCAGGTTATTTGGGTGTGCGGGGCAAGTCCGCGAGCGTCGTAAGAAGATTGTGAACGGCAGACGGAAACGTTTGGAGTGAACGGGTTTCTCGCCAGAGGGGTGCATAAATTCTGAACGATATTGCATAAAATGGCACATTCATTTTGGTACAGGTGTCCAAAATGAGCTAATATAGAAATGTTGAGAAGAAGTAATTGCGAAGAATGGCTTCGCTAGCCGCTTAGGGAAGCGGCACATAGTTAAGGAGAGGTTTTATGGGACGTTTTACAAATCCACGCGATCTGTATTTTGGCGAGGGTGCTCGTCACGAGGTTAAGAACCTCAAGGGTAAGAGGGCAGTCATCGTTTCCGGCGGTAGCTCCATGCGCCGCGGCGGCTTCCTTGATGACATCGAGAATGACCTCAAGTCCGCAGGTTTTGAGGTTGCTCACATTGAGGGCGTCGAGTCCGATCCTTCCGTCGAGACCGTTATGAGCGGCGCTGCTAAGATGAGCGAGTTCCAGCCAGACTGGATTATTGCTATCGGCGGCGGCTCCCCAATCGACGCAGCTAAGGCTATGTGGATCAAGTACGAGTACCCAGAGACCACTTTTGAGGACATGTGCAAGGTCTTTGGTCTTCCTGAGCTCCGCACCAAGGCTCACTTCTGCGCAATTTCTTCTACTTCCGGTACCGCAACTGAGGTAACCGCATTCTCTATCATTACCGATTACCAGAAGGGCGTTAAGTACCCAATCGCTGACTTCCAGATCACTCCTGACGTCGCAATTGTTGACCCTGAGCTCACTTACGGCATGCCTGTTAAGCTTGTTGCTCACACTGGTATGGACGCACTGACCCACGCTATCGAGGCATACGTTTCTACCGTTGCTTCTATGTACACCGACGGCGACGCTCTCCACGCAATCCGCGAGATTGTCGAGTGGCTGCCAAAGTCCTACGCAGGCGACAAAGAGGGACGTCAGCACATGCATGACGCACAGTGCCTTGCTGGTATCGCATTCTCCTCTGGCCTTCTGGGCATCGTTCACTCCATGGCTCACAAGACCGGCGCTGCATTCTCCGGTGGACACATCATCCACGGTTGCGCAAACGCTATGTACCTGGGCAAAGTTATCCAGTTCAACGCTCGCGACGAGCGCGCAAAGACTCGCTATGCATTCATTGCTAAGGAGATCCTGCACCTCGAGGGCAACACTGAGGACGAGCTGGTAGAGGCACTTGTTCAGAAGATTCGCGACATCAACGACGCTCTTAACATCCCACAGGGCATCAAGAACTACGGCGAGGGTGGAACCAAGTCCGAGACCTCCATCATCGACGAGAAGGAGTTCTTCGAGAAGGCTCCAGAGGTTGCTCGCCTTGCTATCGAGGACGCTTGCACCCTCTCCAACCCACGCAAGCCTACCCAGGAGGAGATGGAGCAGCTGCTTAAGTGCGTCTACTTCGACCTTCCTGTCGAGTTCTAAGATCTAGTTTAGAGACTTAGCTTCGCTAAAAGCCTGGTAGCGTTCCGCTACCAGGCTTTTTTGTGCGCACCAGCGCGAGCGGACGGCAGGCTTGCAGGTGGGCAAGTACGGGTGGGCACGACGACGTGCTGGTAACGTGTGCGGATGGGCGCTGCGACGTGCTGGTTAAGTGCGCGGATGGGCGTGGTCGCGGACGTGCCGGTACCAAAAGCGCTTCGAGTTACGCCAAAGTGGTAAAAAATGCGTTTAGTTGGAAGTTTCATTTTTCTGCATACAGTGTTTCCCCAGATAAAAGTTTTTGGTGCGGTAAAAAATCGTCTTAGTTGGAGATAAATCGG
>CAUORV010000134.1:0-3666 GCA_963507085.1 uncultured Atopobium sp. | reverse complement strand
GAGCTTCTTGCGTGCCTGCTTGAGCATCCCCTCGGAGTAGTCGGTCGCGACCACGGAGGCACATGTGGGGGCGATGGCTGCGGCGATCGCGCCCGTGCCGCACGCACATTCGAGCACGGTGTCGCCGGGGTGAATCAACCGGGCAACGGCTGCCCCCGTCGCTGCGTACACTGCCCGATTCGCCGTGTTGACGACGACGTCATAGAGAGGGGCGACCCGATCCCAGATCATCTTGTTCCTCCACTATCGAACAAAGTGACAGGTCAACGAAAACCTAATGATACCCGAGTTCCAGAAATGCTCGAGGTGACTGCAAGGCATCTGCCAGAAGCCCCGCCCGGGCAAGACCCACCACTTTGGCCACAGTCCTTGCCTGACAGTTGATCGACCGCTCCGGATTATGCTCAATATCGGTGAATGCATCGAACATCATAACCTGCTCAACGAGCTTGTCATGACGACAGAGTGCAGACGCGTACAACCAGTCGTAGAAATAAGTCTTCGGATCTAACGGGAATTGATCTGTCAAATACCTGAATCCAACAAGCTCTCCGCTTTCCCTCAATCGCCGATCTGTTTTTGCCGCACGACTCGAGGCGTCGAAAAGATCAACAAACGGGCCACCATGCGAAAACACTTTTGAAGCCTGGAAAGCACATTCAACACTGTAACTTCCACGTCCTGGATGCTCAATCATCATATTGAACGCGCTTAACTGAACACCAAGGTCTCTTTCACTCTTGGACGACACCTCCAGAACGCGCGACGAAGGAAACCTAGCCACATACGACGCATGCAAACTCGCAATCGAACGCTGCTTCTGCTGAATAGAAGATCCAGAAAACTGCTCAAAATCCAGAGATACTTCCGAAACATACGGTTTATCAGAGTCAGGCACAAAGACAGGCCGACGAGCCATGACGAGCCCCTTTCTCGCTCAACACAGTATTCCGATCAAGGAAAGCAAAACACTCAAACTCTCCAGAATCTTCACTTCCACTGACCGCAAATGCTTTCACAATTGTTCAGTCTGCGCAACCTTGCGCGCTCATGTTACGAATTTATGCCGCACAAACAAGTCGCTTCGCTCCTCTGTGAAACCATTCTGGTATCAGACTCTCTTTTTGTTCTCACACGCGTTCGCGTGAGGTCGGCGCACCGAGTTCGAGGTGCGCGCGGACCGGAACGATGCCAGCGCTAATCGCGCCGGTACAGCACGCACATTCGAGGACACAGTCGTCGCGTGCGACCGCCTCACCCGTACCGTCGCAGCCGGCTCGGTTAAACGCGTTGCCGAAGAAGTCGTAGAGTGGGGCGACCCGGTCCCAGAACATGCTCAGCACCTCCGTGTGCTTGTGCATTGCGTAAGCCTTGAGCCGTCGCAATACCGGGAATGCTACCGCGCGCGGAGGCGGCACCGGGGCGAAACGGGGTTCTGCGCACGGAGACAAATCCGCGAGGATACACGCGGACAGGTGACGCGGATACGGATAGGTTATTCGCATGCGGATAGGCTACTAACCTATCCACGTGTCCATAACCTATCCGCGATTTCACTTCCTATCCGCGTCATCACTCCCGAGGCCGGGCGCGCTTACTGGGAACAGCACGAGTGAACCAGCACGCCGAGGCCGTGGGCCGCGAAGCCGAGCAGACTGTAGGCCACCCCGTAGATGAGGGCGCTCGCGTTAAAGAACAGGAACATCGGTGCCAGGAAGCACACGAATGGCGCGACCAACCACAGGAGGCTGAAGCCCTCCTTCACGCCGTCCCAGGTGGCGACGCACATCGCCAGGATCGGCAGGACCACCAGCAGGATCAGGAACGCGATGCTCTTCACGGCCTCGTTCGAATCCGAGACTCGCGCGAAGCTGAACCAGAGTGCTGACACCAGCAGATAGACGCCAAAGAGCGCGACGATACGAATCCAGGTTGTTTTTGTCACCCACCTCATGGATCGATGGTACATCAGTTATTCCAGAACAAACTGACTTGACACTTAGTCGCCATGAGCCGGAGTGGACGCCCTTGGGACCCACGCAGCGGCGTCTAGGTTCTAGCGGGAGCCACCTCAGCATCCGGCAGATGCACGCGCTTCTTCGAGGCTGAGTCGATACTGCTCCGCCTCTGGTTCTTCGGTGAATTCGAGGAGGTTTCCGGCGATGTCTTTGAGGGCTTCTCGAACCTCTGCGGGGGTAGCGTAGAAGAATTCGCGCCGCGCGTTGATGCGGTTGACGCGTCTGGCGGCGAAGCGGTGGTGCAGCTCAGTTTCGACGCTTACGGCATCGTCGGAGAAGAACAGGGCGTGGACATCGAAGTTGAATGGCACGGACGCGTCTCCGAGTTCACGGACGCGATCCATGGGGTCGAGGCGGCGTGTCATGCCGATCTTGACCATACGTTCGCCGAAGGACCCGATGTTCGAGATGACGTAGACATATCCGGCGCGGCTGTTGGCCTCCCGTTTGACGACGTCGTTAATGCCTTCTTCGATCTCGGCGAGCTGCTGGCGCAGCTTCTCCGCTTCGGTGCTGTTGCCCGCTTCCTCAACGGCTTTAAGAACATTGAGGTAGTGCTGGCGTTCTTTTTCGAGACGCTCGCGTTCGGCCCGGAGTTCCTTCTCAGCGCGCGCCTGTTCGCGTAGTCGCGCGCGCTCTTCACGCTCGGCTTCTTTCTCAGCTTTCTTAGCGTTCTGGTACTGGAGCGTGAGCTCGAGTTCCTTGATGCGCAGCCGGTGGTAGTGGAAGTTGATCTGGAGGTTGATAAGTGCACCAAGTTTAACTATCTGATCCCGGGCTCTTTCAAGTCGGTTGCGGGCAACATTCCCATTACCTGCCTTAACGGTGAGGACGCAGTTCTCCGCCTCGGCGTTGTAGGCGCGGAGCATCATTTTCGCCATATCGCGCACGAACTTGCGGCCCTTCGTCTTGGAGTTGTTGAAAGTAAAGGTTTCACTCGCATCGACTGCGGCACCTGTACGGATCATTTCTTTGATCGTGGCTCGAACCTCGTCAAGCTGTTCTTTCAGCGCGACTGACGAGGCGGCGGGACTTTCGTAGTCGGTCCACCCGACATCGAGCATCTTGATGCCCTCGTCGTAGCGGATCCCGAGGGCGCGCAGCTCCTCCTTCTGCTCCACTGTCTTTGCTGTGACACGCGCGAGTTTCGCCTCGCTCCTTTCGACTTCCTTGTTGATATCGCGAAGGCGCTTTTCCGCGGCCGCCTGCTCCTGAGCGAGTTGCGTGGCATACTGCGCGTGCTGCTGGTGGAGAGACGCGATAGCGGCTTCCTGCTCTTGGCGCGTCTGCTCGACAAGAGCGCGCATTCTCGTAATCTCGCCGCCACCTGCCCGCTCAATGAGGCCCGACAGCTCGGCGATGGTGCGTTGCGCGTCGTTGTACTGCTGTTCCCCAATCGCGAGTTTCTGCTGTAGTTCTGCGATTTGTTTGCCTCCGAAGATGGGCATGGCTTCTTTGCCTCCTCATACGTTGTATGACGTGATGCACCGTACCAGTGACGGTTTTCTGGGACAAGCATACCCATGTGCTGAGCATGAGCATCGCCTCGTCGGCAAGGCAAACGAAACTGGGGCTCGATTTTCTGGTTAAAGGACATGTCGTGTTGCTGGGGTTCGTGCTTCGTGTGCCTTGGTGTAGCTTTCTTGCC
>CAUORV010000133.1:0-3666 GCA_963507085.1 uncultured Atopobium sp. | reverse complement strand
TCTTTGCCGCACTTCTCGGAAGCTCTGCAGAGCGAGTAGTTTGGATCGTGCTTGTTGAGCCAGTAGTACTCATCAAGTACCGAGACACCAGGTGTTTCAATAGATGGAACGTCTCTAAACATATCCCACATGCACTCAAAGTGGTTGTCCATCTCTCGGCCACCGCGCATGTAGAAGCCCTTGCTTACGTCCTTGCGGCCATCGCAGCTACCACCTGCAAGTTCAAGTTTCTCTAGTAGGTGAATCCTGGAACCCTTTACCTGACCATCGCGGACAAGATAAAACGCAGCAGCTAGACCTGCAAGACCTGTTCCAATAATATAGGCTGATTTTTTGTCGGCATCTTTGGGCTTTTCTGGCTTCGCGAACGATTCATACGTTCCAGCAGAGTAATACATAACTTCCTCCTTAGTATTCCGCATCAATTACCTGCGGAAATTAGTAAGTCGCCCTTACCTTGCGTCCACTATAAACTTATAAACTGCTAAAGAAAATGCACAAAAAGAGCGGGCTGTCCGATAAAGTGACAGTCCGCTTACATTGCTTAAAATCACGACAAAGAGGCTATTTTGTCGTATTGCTATTTGTTTCTTTTAGCATTGGTCAGTGCGTGATTAAACGACCCATGAATAAGAGAATTGAGCCTATCAACAATGATTTTAGGATCTTCTGTCATTCCCCCATCAATCCACTCAAGCACTAATCCCACAAAACCATACTTATAAAAATTAGCGATAAAAACTTTATCCTCTTCTCTAACAACCATTCCCTCAGCTTTTTCCTCAAGCACATCGTAGAGAAGCTGATAGGTAACCTTATACAAATATTTGTATAAATAGTCCTGTGGCACATTGCGATAGATATTGACGATAAAGGCTCTGTCCTTTTTGATCATGTCAAAGATGGCGAGAAACCCTTCTTGCCAGGTATCGTATGTTTTGTTTTCGTTAAGCGCGCGCTCTGCGTCTTGCTCACAAATCCATTCGGTAAGTTCAAGCGTATCGTGGAAATGGTAGTAGAACGTTTGACGGTTCATCTCGCACTTCTCGGCAATATCATTAACGGTAATCTTGTTGAGCGGCTTTTCTAACAGCAGTTCTTTAAAGGCAAATGCGATGGCCATCTTTGTTGTAGCCTTGCTCATGTTTTTACTCCTGAAGATTTTTGTGTGAGTTACCAAAGTATACCGCGATACTCTCGGAACAAGATTTATAACTTCATGCCTTTGAAATTGCTCCAAAAATAGCAATTAATTTGGCTTTTTTCGCAGGTAATGATGTGCTTAACTTGTATCAGTTAGATAAAGCTAACTTTATTCTTTCATAGTATGAAGGGGGTCTTAGTATGGAAGCTGGTCACGAGTTTTTACTCCGCATGGGCAAGACAAGACTGCGCCCCGGAGGTATTGAAGCAACCAATTGGCTACTTAATTCCGTAGAGATTACGCCAGAAACTCAGATTCTTGAGGTGGCTTGCAATATTGGAACTACTACGGTTGAGCTGGTAAAACGTTTCCACTGCCATGTAACCGCAATTGACCTTAATGCAGATGTGCTCCCTAAAACAAAAGAAAATATTGCGAGAAACAATATCGAGGAGTACGTAACAGTGGAACAAGGAGACGCTACAAACCTCTCCTACCCCGATAATAGCTTTGATGTTGTAATCAACGAAGCAATGCTCACTATGCTCTCTGATCAGCAGAAAGAGGCGGCCGTAAAAGAGTACGCACGCGTACTCAAGCCAGGTGGAGTGTTATTGACCCATGACGTTCTTCTGCTCAAAGAAGACGATGAGCTGGTTCATGAGCTCTCAAGAACCATCAACGTCAACGTAAAGCCTCTAACCCTCGCAGGTTGGAAAAACCTCTTTGAGTCAGCGGGTTTCTGCCCAGAAACAAAGAACGGCAAGATGACGCTCATGAATCCGGCGGGACTTATTGCGGACGAAGGCGCTGACGGCGCTTTGAGGGTTATTAGAAACGGCCTTAAGCCCGAGAATACTAAGATGTTTACCAGCATGTTTACGTTCTTCAACGATCACGCTGATGACCTCAATTACATTGCTGTAGTCAGCAGAAAGCCAAGATAGCCATCGTTTCAAGCAAGTCATCGTTTCAAGATGGGCACACGGTCGCCCAAAACAGGCATCAATCGAGCTAGACTCGGGCTCGATAGCAAAGAAGGAAGCTGGCACCTCCACCAGCTTCCTTCTCTTTTGTGTGTTATGTGCGGAGCTTATTTGGCCTTTGCGCAGGCAGCCATAGCAACGGAGCCAATATAGTTGACTGGGTTGGTGAAGTTTGGCTGGAACAGAAGGTCAACAGCTGCAAGGTTGTCGATGGTCATACCAGCGGCAATAGCAACAGAGACAACGTTTGCAGCCTGAGCAACATCGTCATGTGTCGAGAAGAACTGTGCGCCCTTGATAAGGCGAGTCTCTGGATCCCAGACCAGCGTAGCGGTAACTGGCTCGGTGGTCAGCATGAACTCAGGACGGTAGTTCTCGGTGATGGAGACTGAATCGTACTCATAGCCGCGAACCTTACCACCCTCAACGGTGAGGCCTGCTGCAGCCATGGAGTAGTTGTAGAGTTGAACTGCGCTGGAAGCCTGAGTGCCTGCATAAGCAGCAGTAGGTTCAAGCATGTTAGGACCAACGTGCAGGCCCTGACGGACAGCGTTGGTTGCCAGAGGAATGTAGTCCTCTTTACCAGTGACGTTGAAGATAATGGATGCAGAGTCACCAGCTGCAAAGACGCCAGGCTCGCTGGTGCGCATGTACTCGTCAACCTTGATAGCACCGTTAGGAAGCATATCAAGCTGACCGTCAAAGAGATCAGTACGAGGCAGGAAGCCAATGCCCAGAATTGCGTAATCTGCAGTGTAGGAGCCCTTATCGGTAACAACGGTGACGGAATTTCCATTGTCCTCAAAGCTCATGACCTTCTCGCCAAGTGCAAGGGTGACGCCGTGCTCCTTGTAAGCAGCCTCAACCTGATCGGTGATTGCCTTGTCAAAGTTCTTTGCAAGAACGCGAGGAAGCATGTCGATGAGAGTGACTGCCTTCTGACGCTCGGAGAGCTGCTCTGCAAGCTCGGCACCAATGTAGCCAGCACCAATGACAATAGCGGACTTGGACTCTGCCATGGTGTCGTGAATGCGACGGCCATCAGCCCAGTTCTTGCACTGAAGAACGCGAGGTCCGTCGATGCCAGGCAGTGGAGGAACAATTGGTTTAGAGCCGGTAGTGACAACGAGATAGTCGAAGTCATCCTCAAAAGTCTCGCCCGTCTTGAGATCCTCCCAAGCAACATGCTTGGTCTTAACATCTGCGGAAGTGACGTTGGTGGTCATGTGAACGTGAGCGCCAGCCTCTGCAAGGGCTTCTGGAGAGCTGTAGAACATCTTGTTAGGATCGCTTACGTGGTCACCTACCCAAAGAGCGATGCCGCAAGACAGGAAGGAAACCGTGTCATTGCGCTCAAAGACGTGAACCTCCCAATCTGGGTGTGCACCCAGGATTGAAGAAGTGGCAAAAACGCCTGCGTGGGTACAACCGATAACTGCAACTTTAGCCATAGAAACCCCTCTGTTAAATGCTACTAATGACTAACATTAATTGTTACTTTGACAGTGGCATTATGCCACATTCTGTTATCGAGAA
>CAUORV010000132.1:0-3681 GCA_963507085.1 uncultured Atopobium sp. | reverse complement strand
ACCGCAGTCAGTGACGAGCACTTCCTGCAGTGGGTAACTGCTGACAATAAAATCGCAGGTTTCTGTAGGCTTTCACTTCCCCACTGGGACAAACTGACCGCTGGTGCATGTGATGTTACCGCCAATGAGCTGCTGGTACAGCCAGGTCAGGCCATGATCAGAGAGCTCCACGTGTACGGACAGGCGCTCTCGCTGGGCTCAGAAGGAATGTCTGCTCAACACCAGGGCTTGGGCCAAAAGCTTCTCGCCAAAGCATCATCTATCGCAGCAGATGCGGGTTATACCAGTCTTAACGTTATCAGCTCAATTGGAACGCGCGCTTACTATCGTGCGCAAGGCTTTAGCGATGCAGGACTCTACCAGCAAAAAACACTGTAAAAGGTAGCCTTGCACTTCCAAGCCAGCTTTACGTGCTCACATTAAAAGTCACAAAAAATGCCGAGAAGACCGTTGATCTTCTCGGCATATTCATGAGCGCCACCCTCTCCTGGACGCGAATGAATTTTAAGGAATCAGCGACAAAATCTGAGAGAGATTTTTCTTGCCGAAGTCAACCTTCTGACCGTCATTGATAACCAAGCATGGAACGCTCATGACATCGTAGGTGTCTTTGAGCTCCTTGAAGTGGTTGATGTCGTAGACATCGCAGGTAACCTGAGGATTATCCGCAGCAATACGCTGAGCAGCTACAACAACGTCTGGACACATGGTGCAAGAAAGTCCTACCAAGACCTGCAGATGCGTCTTTGACTCGATGGCGGCAATGGATGCCTTATCCTCGTCGCTAATTGGCTGGCCGGGACCTGCGGCGTTGTAGAGGCCAAGAACAAACGAAGTGAACTCGTGACCGCCAGGAACACCATGGAACGCAAGACCTGTTAGAGTGCCATCCTGTGCGCACACACGAACAACAGGAAGGTTCTTCTCGCCCGTGTCTGAAACCGTCTGAACGCTCAGCTTGTCGGTCATGGAAGAAAGTTCTTCCATGTAAGCTACAAGCTCCTCAGAAACAGGTCTTTGATCAAGCTCCAACTGAAGCACAAGCGGACGTGCCATGCGCTCAAAGACAGCGTTGAGCTGCGCCTTCATGTCGTCAGTGAAAAGCTCTCCAGAGTCAGAGACTGTCTTGGCTGCTGAAGCCTCAGGAGCCTCCTTCTTAGACGAGATACGCGTGACGTTCATCTGCGGAACAAGGCCGGTCTTTTCCTGTACGCGCTTGATGTAGCGTTCCATCTCGGTAGCGGTGGTTGCCGCCTGACCGATTGCCGTTGCAACCTGACGCAGTGGTTTCTGACACACATCTCCCGCACCAAAAAGACCCTCACAGGTTGTTTCCTGGTGCTCATTGGTAATCAGATAGCCGTGATCATCAGTTTGTGCCAGCTCTTTTACCAAGTCGGTCTCTGGCGCGTAACCCGCGAAGACAAAGACACCAATAGAATCGCCATCTTCTGGAGCAAACGTGGTCTTCTCGCCCGTCTTGAGGTTCTTGTACGTAATAGACCTAAGTGCGGAATCTCCGGCAACGGATTCAACCTGCGTGTTGTAGAGAACCGTAATATTTGGATTGGTACGAGCAGCCTCAGACGATGCAGGAGCGCAGGTAAACGCCTCCTCGCGCACAAGAACTGTGACATGCTTTGCGTACTTGGTCAAAAACACGCTTTCCTCAGCAGCCGCAAAGCCTCCACCAATGACAAAGACTTCCTTGCCGGTGAAAAACTCGCCGTCGCAGGTAGCGCAGTACGCAACGCCGTGGCCCTGGTAGTCCTCTTCTCCCACAAAGCCAATATGACGTGGATGTGCTCCTGTGGCGAGAAGAACGGAGAGGCAGGGACGCTCACCCTTGGTAGTGCGAACTACCTTAACATCTCCAGACATGTCCAGATCAGTGACTTCTGCTAGCAAAAACTCTGCGCCAAAGGCTTCAGCCTGCTTACGCATGGTTTCTGAAAGCTCAGAGCCACTAGTAGAAAAAACTCCCGGATAATTAACGACCTCATTAGTGATAGTGATCTGTCCGCCAAAATGGTCCTTCTCGACAACCAGAACACGGTAGCGAGCGCGGGCCAGATAGAGGGCGGCGGTGAGCCCTGCAGGCCCACCGCCGATAATCACCGCGTCGTAGAGGTCTTTGACGTCGGTCATTGTAAGCTCCCTAGATCTTAGAGCTGACCAACAAGGTCAAGGCTTGGCTTCAGGGTCTCAGCGCCTGGCTGCCACTTAGCTGGGCAGACCTGGTCGCCGTGCTCTGCAACAAACTGTGCAGCCTGGAGAAGGCGGAGAAGCTCCTCAGCGTTACGACCAATACCACCAGCGGTAACAAGCTCAACCTGGATGACGCCCTCTGGGTCAACGATGAAGGCGCCGCGCTCAGCAAGGCCAGCGTCCTCAATAAGAACCTCAAAGTTTCTTGCAAGAACGTGAGCTGGGTCTGCGAGCATTGGGTAGGTTACCTTAGAGATACGCTCGGACTCCTCATGCCATGCCTTGTGGACAAACTCAGTGTCGCAGGAAACAGAGTAAACCTCTGCGCCAGCAGCCTGGAACTTGTCATAGTTGTTTGCAAGATCCTCAAGCTCGGTTGGGCAAACGAAGGTGAAGTCAGCTGGATAGAAGAAGAACAGGCTCCACTTGCCCAGTGTGGACTCCTTGCTTACCTCAGTGATGTCACCGTTGTGGAATGCGTTTACCTTAAAATCACCAATTTCCTTACCAATAAGAGACATAGTCAGTTCCTTTCTGTAAGTAAAACAACTTATAAAACGTGCTACTTAGAAGTTTACTCTCTTTAACTCTTTTGTCAATAACAATAATGATTACTATTTATATCCACAAAAAGAAACAGGCCAGATTACTCTGACCTGTGAACAGTTGGTGGGCGTTATAAGATTTGAACTTATGACCTCTTCCGTGTCAGGGAAGCGCTCGTCCCCCTGAGCTAAACGCCCGAATATGTTTGCTGCTGGGGATGCAGCAAGGGATATATTACGAGAAACCCGCCCCTCTTGCAACCGTCAAACTCAACTTTTTTAGAAATTTGCAAAAGATCGGTTCGGTACAGCATTGATGGAAGTTTAAATACCACAGCCTTTGAAATGAGTGGCTGCTTTTTAAACCTGTACGTCTTTTGCATCTCAATTAGCAAAAATTATTAAAAGATGGGCAACTGAATTGTAAAAGCATACGGTCAGAAGTATTATGGCAAGTCGTTCGATTGAGGGAGAAACTTATGAACTTTCTGGAATATAACAAAGACGAGAAGCTAAGCTTTAACTATAAGAAATCATGCGGTCTCTGGTTAATTGTGGTAGCTCTCATCATTTTTGCAGCTACTGTAATAGGTGGAAAGCAGATCATCAATATGTCCGTATTTAGTTTTGGATATGTTGCTGCCTTCTTATCTATAAATACAAATAAGAAAGTTCTCAATAAGTTTTCTGATGGTCCTTCAAGTAAGTTCCAGAACAAAATGTCTCTATACGCTGTAATTTTCTTATTCATTTTGATGTTTTTATTAGGTGGACCATTTTTTGCAACTGAAAACTGGAGACTTATTTGGTTGGGCGCATTAATGGCCACCGCACTGCACTTTTTCCTCTATTACTTTGTACACGGAAAATCGATGATCTATTTGGCCATACTCTGCGCCGTCAATATTGCTGCAGGATATATTTTTCC
>CAUORV010000131.1:0-3681 GCA_963507085.1 uncultured Atopobium sp. | reverse complement strand
GTGTGTTTTGAACTGCCTCCTATTTCTCGTGTCCAAGAAATGGGAGGCAGTTCATACGCTGGCTCTCTTTTGGGTTTCTCGCCATTTTGCTTTACTATAGCCACATAAGGAGATGGTGCGCCATGAACAAAGCAGCTCAAGTAATCAAAAACCTTTCACAGGGATTTTTAATTTTAGGTATTTTAAGTGCACTCATGGGCGCATATTACCTGTTTGCTAAGGCTGGACTTCCTCTGCAAGATCCTCCGCTGGCGCTCAAAATTCAATATGAAATTAACTTTGGCGTTGGCGAGAAAATGTTTATGTTGGGTCTAACCTGCCTGTTTATCGGCTGCGTTGGCTATACCGTTGCGTGGATTTGCTCCAAGACAGAGAAAGTTCAAGAGCCAGATAATCATCAAGCTGGTAGACCTTCTCGCCCTGGCGAAGCAAACTAAGGCGCTACGGCTGAATTCATGTTCATCCGCAGCAGATGCGGGATAAACACAAAAATTTGAACTATTTTTAAAATAGTATTGTCCATACAAACTATACTATTCATCAGCTAAATTCACTTTTTATGTGAATACTAATTTCTCTTGAGTTTTGACTATCAATTTGTAAGAAAATGTAGCTGTAATATGCACATCTTTTTGAGGGGCCATCATGAAAAAGGGTTTTCTTAAGAGAATCTCAGTCTTTCTAACCATGGTTGTGGCATGCCTGTTTATGTCTATTAACACAGCTCAGGCACTTGATCGCCAGAAAGACGATAGTGATCTTACCCAGATCAACATTTACCAGTTCACGCTGACCAGGGACAACATGACTGTTCTCTCGCAGGGAGCTGGCGTTAAGCGTATTGAGATTCCTGCTTCTGATACAGGCAATCTTCCTTCAACCGCCTTTGTTGTACAGCCAACCAAGGACGGCTCCAACCAGCAGTATGCTCAGCCTCTCTCGCTGAAGTTCTCCAACGCTGGCACGGTTGACGGCAAGTCTGTTGACGTTTATGTCACCATTAACTCGCTGGATCTTACCCTTAAGAATGCTAACGCAGATTACAACAATCCCAATAAGACCGATGTTGCATTCCTGACCGTTGATGAGAACTGGGGAACCAAGTCCTTCCAGATCATGGACTACATCGACGTGAATCACCCCAGCTACACTGCTGATATGTTCAGGTCTTATGCAATCAACGCAAACGTGACTGTAGAGCTTAAGTACACTGATGGCACCCCTTGTGACCTCAAGCTTGTTATGCAGCCAAGCGATATTGACGTTGTCGGTGATACTGGCGCAAACGAGACCTTCTCGCTTATTAATGCCAATAGCACCATCGATAGCATTGTTATGAACAACAGGAACATTCTTGTTGAGAGTACCAGCGGCAACAATATTACCTGGAATCCTGTTCGTGGTACCTCTGGTCCTGATCAGGAGAAGAACCTTGCAGGTTTTGCTGTTAAGTCCAAGTCAAACAGCATGACGTTTGAGTCCACCAGTGCAGCTACCAGCGGCAGCCTTTTTGGTGTGTACACTGAGGCAATTACTCCAGCTCCTGTAAAGGCCGTTGATCCAGAGCAGGCTCCTGCCAAGGCTGGAGAAACCATTACGTATACCGGCACCTTTACGCTGCCAAAGCAGGGTATTGATACCATCGGCAAGATTAAGTCGATGAGCATGGTTGACACCTTTGACGAGCGCCTTGATTTCCAGAGTCTCACCGTAAGCTTTGACGGTCAGACCCTGACCGAAGGCACTGACTATACCGTTGCTGTTGACGGCCAGAAGGTTACCGTCAACATCAAGGACCACCTGCTCACCAAGGCAAATGGCGGCAAGAAGTTTGTCATTACCTACAAGACTGTTACTAACAGCAAGGTAGAGACTGATGGCTCCAACATTGATAACGAGCTCACACAGGTTGTTGATGGCAACGTCGCTCACTCCAACAAGGTAACCACTGAGCTTCTGTACGAGAAGACCCATGAGTTTGTCAGCGGCACTCCTAACAGGGAGCTTCCTCAGGAGGTCCTGGACCTGCTTCCTGGTAAGCAGACCAGAATTCCTAACGGCACTACCGTTACCCCTGATCAGCCACTTGGCGGTGTCACTCGTGTTGAGACTCCAGATGGAACTTGGGTATTCATCGGTTACGATCACGATTTTGAGGTCATTGACCACAAGAACGCTCACTTTATTGGCGTTTGGGTAGTCCTGCCTCAGCCAAAGAAGGACGTCCTGGACGGTCAGGGCAACTCCATCGACGGCAACAAGGTAACTGCTGGTCAGGTACTTACGTACTCCGTCACCTATACCAACACTACCAACACCGCTCGCGATGTCACCATCACCGACGTCATCCCAGAGCACACAACTTACGTTGATGGCTCTGCTGATAATGGTGGCACTTACGACCCAGCTACGCGCACCGTAACCTGGACGCAGAACGTTGCTTCGGGCGACACGCTCACCGTAACCTTCCAGGTCAAGGTCAACAAGGGCGAGAAGGACGTTACGGTTGTAAACACCGCTCACGTCAGTGATGGTCTTATCGACACAGACACCAATACCACCACCAACCCTGTTGTCCCTAAGCCTCGCAAGTCCCGCACTCCTTACACTGGCGACGACGCACTGCAGAACACGCTTATGTTCGCTATTGCAGGCGGCGCAGCAGTTCTCTTTGCGCTGGGCACACTCAAGCTTCACGCAGCTAGGAACTAAGCTGCAGCGAGGTTGAGACGCTCGCAGGCATAGCGCACGGTAACTTCAAGCCGCTCTCATTTTGAGGGCGGCTTTTTGTGTAGGACCGTGAATGTGTTCGCATGCACACGCGTTCGTACATGCGAGCTCGGGCGCACGCAAAGCGCCGTTCAAGCGACGTTCAAGCGCAAGAACGGCATCCGAAGCGCAAAGATTGCATTTCACGAGCCAGTTAGTGCATTTGAGTGACACGAAGTCCCACATAAGAGATGCAACCGTTATTCTAAAGATGCCTTAAGGCAAGGAAGCAAGCGGACTACAATTCCGCTGCAGCAAGAAAACGAAACGTTAGGTCAAGTAAGTTGTTTGGAAGTGTCATGGAAATTCGTGTAGTTGAAGAAAAGGGTCGCGCGCAAATCGAAGTGACCATCTTGAGCGGCCCCGATGACCCGCGCGTTTCGGGAATTGTCCGTCAGCTCCAGATGGTTGACGGAAAGATGACTGGATACGTTCCCGGAACCATCAACAGGCGCGTCGTTCTTCTCGCGGATGTGTCATGGATCCAAACGGACGGCAACGTGACGCTGATTAAACTGGTAAACGGCGAGACGCTGGAAAGCTCCAACCGCTTGACCGAGCTCGAGGATGCTCTCAAAGACACGGCTTTTGTGCGCACTTCTCGACAGGAACTGGTCAACTTGGATCAGGTTACGGGCATCAAACCCGCAGGTTCCGGCCGCATGCTGCTGTCGCTTGGCGAGAAAACCCTCGTTGCTTCAAGAAAGTATGCCGCCGAAATCAAACGACGCATTGGAATTGTGTAGGGGATAGAGGGTTTTCTCGCGCATCGCTCCCGGTGCCGAGCGCCAAACACCACTCGAACCACACTTTAACAGCAGTTTTATCCCAGAGAAGGGAACATCATGGAACGCAACGAATCACAAAACTGGCAAGAAACTGAGCGAGAGACTCAGCAAGAATTTGATGAGG
>CAUORV010000130.1:0-3714 GCA_963507085.1 uncultured Atopobium sp. | reverse complement strand
GCTGTGAAGTACAGGCTGACCGCATCTGGAACTGGGCTGTTGCAAAGGGATATATCTTTTAGCGTGTTTTAAAAGCTCGTTTAACCGCGAGCCACAAGTTACCTTAAAAAGAAACGCCTCTAGAAAATCTTATTTCCAGAGGCGTATTTATTGCGTATTAACTCTTGCAGTTTACTGCTGCATCCTCTTGCGGAGACCAAGCGCAACAAGAGTAGTGCCGGCTGCTGCGACAACCCCTGCTACAGAACTTGCGTCGCCCGTGTTAGGCAGAACGCTCTTCTCGCGCCTTGGTGCTGGCTGCTGAGTTGTATCAGAAGCTGGAGCAACTGGTGCAGGCGCTGGCTGGGGTTCTGGCTCAGAAGCGGGTTCTGGCTGAGGCTGAGGTTCAAAACCTGGCGTCCAAAGCGGAGCGAAAAAGTAATAGTAAGTTGTAGTGTCATCACGCAGGTCATCAGTAACGGACCACGAAGAGATATCAGCAAAATTCACGTGGACAAATCCGTTAGCATCAACGGTATAAGGCGCTGACTGGTCTGGAGTAGCGTTATCTCTTTGCTCATTTGAAAATATTTCTGACGAATAACCCACTAGTCTGTACCCATCACGATGAATATTTCCATCAAAAGAAAAACTTTTGTGATCGTCTGAAATTGTTGCAGGAATATACCAGTGTCCATTGTATTGAGTGCCCTCAGCACCAACAACAAGATGAATCCTAGTGTTCCAACCAACTGTAGGGTCATAAAAACGAACGATTGTTGCACCTTCATCATCTGTATTAGTGGCGCTAGTTGCTGCCTCACTTGTAGTGCTCGCTTCAGTTGTAGCGGTTGCTTCAGTCGTTGAAGTCGCCTCAGTTGTAGCAGTGGACTCTGTTGTTGAAGTAGCTTCAGTTGAAGTTGCCGCCTCGGTCGTAGTAGTGGCCTCAGTTGTAGCGTTTGTCCCTGCTACTTCAGCGTTCTCCGCAAAAGCAAGCGTTGAAAACACTGGCGAGAAAACCAATGCTCCTGTAAGAACACCGGAAAGAATAAGAAGCTTTGTGCTGTTGTGAAAATACTTAGGCATAAGGATTTATTTCTACTAGAAAGCGGTTTATTGTTGCATCCTCTTACGGAGGCCAAGTGCAACAAGAGTAGTGCCGGCTGCTGCGGCAATACCTGCTACAGAACTTGCATCACCGGTATTAGGCAGAACGCTCTTCTCGTGCCTTGGTGCAGGAGTTTGGACTGTATCAAAAGCGGGCGCAACTGGAGTAGGCTCTGGCTTTGGCTGAGGCTCGGGTTCTGGCTGAGGTTCTGGCTGAGGTTCTGGTTCTGGCTCAGGATTTGGAGCCCATAAGGTAGTTAGATGATAGCGAGACGTAATAGTATTTGTATCAATATCGTCGGTAACAATCCAGGGAACAATATCGTCAAAATTCATATGAACAGTGCCACTCGCATCGATAGTATATGGTTTCGACATATCTGGTGTTGCATTGTTCACTTCCTCTTGCGAAAAATAACCTGTTGAAAAACCTACCAGTGTGTATCCCTCACGCTGAACATTGCTACTAAAAGAAACACTCTTAAAATCATCTGAAATAGTTGGTGGAATATAATCTTTTCCGTTATAAGTGCCGCCATCTGTTGAGACTGAAATGTGGATTTCACGCATTATGCCATCGGCACCCATATAAGATCCAACAGCCTCTGCATCACTGTCGTCATCTGTAGCGACAACTGCAGCGGTCGTCTCAGTTGTGGCAGTACCCTCAGTTGTGGCACTTGCCTCAGCTACCTCAGTACCCTCAGCAAAAGCCAACGCAGAAAGTACTGGCGAGAAAACCAACACGCCTGCCATAATGCCTGCAATTGCAAGCAGCTTTATGTTGTTGCGCAAATACTTTGACATTTCATATTCCTTAACTCGTGTATTTCAAGAAAAAAAATTGTTTTTTTAAACATGTTTCAACGGTTTGGTAAGTATATATGAAAAGAAATCGCAGTTATACCGCCAAAACACCCAGTTGTAGATATTCTTAAAATATCTACAACTGGGTGGTGAAACCACTTTTATACAGCAATTACAGCGACTGAATAATTTCTTCTCCGCGAGCATTCTGTGGGATAAAACGAATCTCGCGACGAGGCTCAGCGTCGTCGGATCCCAGCTCTTCCTCAGACAGTCTAGAAACATACACATCAAGGGTTCTCTCGCCAATTTGCTCCGCAAATTGTTCTCCCCATTCGATGATAGTTGGACCATCAGACTCAAGTGCATCGTACAGGCCCGTATCCTCAAGCTGATCGGGGTCGTTTAGGCGATACAGGTCAAAGTGGTAGAGCGGCATAAGCGCGCCCTCATAAACCATCTCGATAGTAAAAGTTGGACTAGTTACGTCGTCAGTAACACCCATACCTGCAGCAATGCCTTTAGTGAGCTGGGTCTTTCCTGCACCTAAGTCTCCCGTAAGCACCAACACATCACCCGCTTGCAAGAGTTTGCCCAAAATCTGACCAAGAGCAATAGTCTGCTCTGTAGTGGTAGAGACAAACGTACCAGCTGCCGTTTTTTCTGGCAGGTTGCTTGCGGCAGTATTGCTTGTTGCAGCGTCATGTGCACCAAGATTTGCGCTGGTAGATAGGTTAGTCACAAGAGCCTCCTCGAGGATGTTCCTCAAGCCAATCAGCAAGAAGTCGCAGGTCATCTCTGAGGAACTGCGCCCACTCCTTGCGGTAAATAGTTGATGCGGGATGCATGGTGGGCAGCACGCTAAAGGCGCCTATCTGGTAAAACTTGCCGCGCAGCTCCGTCACGCCCTTATCGGTATGCATAACAAACTGCGTTGCAAAATTGCCCAAGCACACAATAACGTCCGGCTTAATGGCACGAATCTGATTACGAAGGTAGGGAGAGCATTCCTCCACCTCGGCTACCTTGGGATTTCTGTTTGAAGGTGGTCGGCATTTGACTACGTTAGAGATAAAAACATCCTGGCGAGAAAGGCCAACTTCTTCTAACAGTGCATCAAGCTTTTTGCCAGATGTGCCCACGAAAGGCTGACCACTTAGATCCTCGTTTTTACCAGGGGCTTCTCCCACAATCATGATGCGAGCGTTGGGATTTGGGCCACCAAACACAATATTTGTGCGCGTTTCCCACAGCGGACACTTCTTGCAATCAGCAATCTGCTTGCGAATCTCATCAAGCGTAACTGCCATTAGATGTACACCTTATCAAGGCGAGCGCCAAAGTTACAAACCACCTCGTAGTTAATGGTCTCGCGCAGATCAGCCATCTCATCTGCGGTGATCTCTTGATCGCCGTCTTTGCCGATGAGGGTAACCACATCGCCGTAGCGAATCTCGTGTGCCGGCTTATTTGCATGTGTACCTGCAGTATCAACAGCAATCATAAACTGATCCATGCAGATGTTGCCCACCTGACGGACACGATCTCCGCGCGTCAAAACATCCATGCGATTAGAAAGGCTACGTGCAAGTCCATCGGCATAGCCAATAGGCACAGTAGCTACCTGGATGTTATTGCGAGGAACACGCCACGTCATACCGTAACTAACGCCATCGCCAACAGCTGGATAGACTACGCGCGTTACGCGACCGCGCACGCTCATAACGGGCTGCAGGTCAATGCGGGGAATGGTGAGCTTACTTGGGTGAAGTCCGTACAGACCAATGCCCACGCGGACCATATCAAACTGAATGTCTTTGT
>CAUORV010000129.1:0-3721 GCA_963507085.1 uncultured Atopobium sp. | reverse complement strand
AAAATTTTACTTTGCATTCTATCTGATTTGCATTAGTATACTACATAGAAAACCTAACATATCTGTTTTATAAAGTTGACATGTCAGGTTTAGATATTTTTGAGAAAGGATAGACGTGTCGTATCAGTTGCCTGAGAATTTCTTCTTTGGTGGGGCAATGTCTGGTCCACAGACCGAGGGTAAATGGCAAGACGGAGGAAAGCTGCCAAACCTTTGGGACACCTGGTCTAACCTGGACATTCATGCATTCCACAACCGCGTTGGTTCCTACGCTGGAAATGACTTTACAGAAAGAATGGAAGACGATCTTCAGCTTCTCAAGTCTCTTGGCTTGGATTCTATTCGCACTTCTATCCAGTGGAGCCGTTTGTTGGACATTAACGGCAGCCTTAATCCAGAGGGCGAGAAGTACTATCACCACCTTTTTGCTGTTGCTAAGAAGGTTGGTATTGAGATTTTTGTAAACCTTTACCACTTTGACATGCCTGAATACCTCTTCAACCGCGGTGGCTGGGAGTCTCGTGAGGTTGTTGAGGCATACGCACATTACGCGCGCATTGCGTTTGAAACGTTTGGAAAAGAGATTCGTTATTGGTTTACCTTTAACGAGCCAATTGTTGAGCCAGAGGTCCGCTACACACTTGGCGGCTGGTACCCCTTTGTTAAGAATTATTCGCGTGCTCGTGCAGTTCAGTACAACATTTCACTTGCTCACGCGCTTGGTGTTCGCGAGTATCGTCGTGCAAAAGCAGCAGGTTTTATGCTTGAGGACTCTCGCATTGGCCTCATCAACTGCTTTGCACCACCATATACCAAAGAGAATCCATCTGAGGCAGATCTTGAGGCGCTGCGCATGACCGACGGCGTCAACATTCGCTGGTGGCTTGACCTGGTAACTAAGGGAGAGCTTCCACAGGATGTCATTGATACGCTGCAGACCCGTGGCGTTGACCTACCTATTCGCCCTGAGGACAAGCTTATTCTTGCCGACGGCGTTGTGGATTGGCTGGGTTGCAATTATTACCACCCAGAGCGTATTCAAGCTCCTGCAAAAGATACTGACGAGAATGGCATTCCAAACTTTGCCGATCCATATATCTGGCCAGAAGCAGAAATGAATGTATCCCGTGGTTGGGAGATTTACCCACAGGGTCTTTACGACTTTGCCATGAAGGTTCGCGATGAGTATCCAGAGCTTGAGTGGTTTGTTTCCGAGAATGGCATGGGTGTAGAGCGAGAAGATCTTAAGAAAGATGAAAACGACGTAATTCAGGACGACTACCGTGTTGATTTTGTCCGTCGTCATCTTGAGTGGATTGCTCGTGCAATTCAGGACGGCGCAAAATGCCGTGGTTATCACTACTGGGCCATCATCGATAACTGGTCCTGGGCAAATGCCTTCAAGAACCGTTATGGCTTTGTTGAGGTTGACCTGGAAGATAACTACAACCGTCGTCTTAAGAAATCAGCTGAGTGGCTTAAGCAAGTTGCCACTACACATATAGTTGACTAGAAACTCGTGAAAGGAGTTTGTTCATGGCAAAAGATAATGGCCAAGCATCGTTTCTAGATAAATTTGCAGAAGTTTCTGCAAAAGTAGGTAATCAAGTTCATTTGAGGAGCCTGCGCGATGCATTTGCAACTGTCAGCCCAATTTACATTTTGGCTGGTATTGCAGTACTGATCAACAACGTTCTGTTCCCACTCATCTTTGCAAATGATCCAGTTACCTTGGCTAATTTCAAGGTTTGGGGTGCAGCAGTTGCTCAGGGCACTCTGAGTTTCTCGGCAGTTATTCTTGCAGGCATTATTGGTTATTGCCTCGCTCGTAACAAGCGTTTTGAAAACGCAATCTCTTGCGTTGTTATTGGTATTGCTGCACTTATCATCATGATGCCTCAGAGCATTGTTGCCACTGCAGGTGCTGTTCTTCATGCAGCAAACGCCGCTGATGCAGCAGCTGCAGGAGTTGCACTTCCTGTGGCTGATGTTGCTAAGCTCCTGCCAAGTGGTTATGCAGTTACCGGCGTTGATGTAACTGGTGCTTTCTCCACTTCCTTCACTGGTACAAACGGCCTCTTTGGTGCAATCATCATTGGTCTGCTTTCCACCACCATCTTCATCAAGCTCTCCAGCGTTAAGCAGCTGAAGGTCAACCTTGGTGAGGGCGTTCCACCAGCGGTTGCAGATTCTTTTAACACCATGATCCCTATGATGTTGACCCTTACCGTCTTTGGTATTGCATCTGCTCTTCTTGCAGTTTGCGCTGGCACTGACCTTATGACCATCATTGCAACAAGCATTTCTGCCCCACTGAAGGGCCTCATGAATGCTGGTCCATTTGCAGTCATCATCATCTACACCTTTGCAAACCTGCTCTTCTGCCTTGGCATTCACCAGTCCACCATCTCTGGTGTTCTGATCGAGCCAATCCTGACCATGCTTATTGTTGATAACATGGCAACCTTTGCAGCTGGTCAGCCAATTCCTCAGGACCACTACATGAACATGCAGATCATCAACACCTTTGCGCTGATCGGCGGTTCTGGTTGTACTCTGATGCTGCTTCTTGACACCTTTGTCTTCTCCAAGAACAAGGCTTCTAAAGACGTTGCAGCACTTTCTCTTCTCCCAGGTATCTTCAACATCAACGAGCCAGTTATTTACGGTTACCCAATCGTCTTTAACCTTCCTTTGATGATTCCATTTGTTCTTGTCCCAGATTTGTTCATCGGCCTGACCTACCTGTTCACCAACCTTGGTTGGATCAACCCTTGCGTTGCTATGGTTCCTTGGACCACCCCAGTCTTCCTGAGTGGTTGGCTGGCAACCGGCGGCGACTATCGTGCCGTTATCTGGCAGGTCATCGAGGTTCTTCTCGCCATGGCAATTTATCTGCCATTCATGAAGATTTCCGAGCGTGCACAGGCCAAGCAGGCTGAGGCTCTTGCAGAGAATGCTCAGGATGCAGAGTAGTTTGTAAGCTTATAATCTGAGTATCACTTGAAGCCAGCCATCGTATTTGGTGGCTGGCTCATCAAAAGGAGATCACATGAAAATCTTACTTGCTTGCAACGCCGGAATGTCCACCAGTCTGCTTGTTCAGAAGCTTCAGAAAGAGGCTGCTTCTCGCGGTTTAGACGCAGAGATTATTGCAAATCCTCTTAATAAGGCACTTGAGCTCATTGATGGCGCAGACGTCTTCTTGCTTGGACCTCAGATTGCGTATGCAAAGGCAGACGTTGAGGCCGCAGCAGGATCTACTCCTGTAGCTGTTATTCCTATGGTTGATTACGGCAGGATGAACGCTGCAAAAATCCTTGACGACGCACTTGAGCTTATTAAATAAGCTGCAAAAGATTTTCTGAGCTCCCAGGTGCTCAAGAAAAGAGTATGGGGTAAAAATGGATTTAGATGACGGCATGACTGCTACGCAAGAAGCAGCCTTTGAGATTATTGCTACCGTTGGAACGGCAAAGTCAATGTATATTGGCGCTATCCAGAAGGCAAAAACAGGCGATATTGAAGGCGCGCGTGCAGATATTATTGCTGGTACAGAGATCTTTAATGAGGGCCATAGCACGCATCTGAACATGCTGCAGCAGTCCGCAATTGATAACAGCAATGTTGAGTTCTCGCTCATCTTGCTCCACGCTGAGGACCAGCTTATGCAGGCCGAGTCTTTCCGCATTATTGCTGAGGACTTCATTGACGTGTACGA